>JAYSTR010000160.1:0-8671 GCA_043719555.1 Bacteroidota bacterium
ATTCCACATTCTTCCATTATCTTCATCTTAGCAGCAGCTGTATCTTCAGCACCACCAATAATTGCTCCAGCATGTCCCATTCTACGACCTGCAGGTGCTGTTTGACCAGCAATAAATCCAACAACTGGCTTTTTATTACCGCTTGCTTTTATCCAACGTGCAGCTTCAGCTTCAAGACTTCCTCCAATTTCACCAATCATTACGATTCCTTCTGTTTCAGGATCATTCATTAATAACTCAATAGCATCACGAGTTGGAGTTCCGATGATTGGATCACCACCAATTCCAATAGCTGTAGAAACACCTAAGCCAGCTTTAGCAACCTGATCAGCTGCTTCATAAGTTAATGTTCCTGATTTAGAAACGATACCGATACGGCCTTTTTTGAAAACGAAACCTGGCATAATACCAACTTTTGCTTCGCCAGCAGTAATAACACCAGGACAGTTTGGCCCGATTAAACGGCAAGCTTTTCCTTTAATATATTCTTTAGTAGCAATCATATCTTTAACCGGAATACCTTCAGTAATACAGATAATTACTTTAATGCCAGCATCAGCAGCTTCCATAATTGCATCAGCTGCAAAAGGAGCAGGCACAAAAATAATTGATACATCAGCACCAGCTTTTTCAACTGCGTCTTTCACAGTATTAAAAACAGGTCTATCTAAATGTGTTGAACCACCTTTACCTGGAGTAACACCACCAACTACGTTAGTACCATATTCAATCATTTGAGTAGCGTGGAAAGTTCCTTCACCACCTGTAAAACCTTGTACAATTACTTTTGAATTTTTTCCGACTAAAACGCCCATTTTGAGAAATTTTTAATGTTAAGTTATAAATGTTAAATATGAAATCTTATTTAATTTTGTGGTGCTAATATAGATAAAAAATCGAATATAGAACCCACTATTCGTGTGCTTTTTTACTAATAATTTATCAATAGATATAAGTAAAAAGTAGGCTTTGCATCTAAATAATTATACATTTGTTAATATGGCTAATTATATTTTAAATAATGATACAATTGCTGCCCTAGCAACTCCTCACGGAAGTGGTGCTATTGCCGTAATTCGCTTAAGCGGCAAAGATGCCATTAGTATTACAGAGAAGGTGTTTAAAACGAAAAACTTAAAGCCTAAATCTATACAAAATAAGGCATCTCATACGGCTCATTTCGGGCTCATTATTGATGGCGATGTGATTATTGATGAAGTTTTGGTTACGCTATTTAAAGCACCTAATACATATACAGGCGATGAAATTGTAGAGGTATCGTGCCATGGTTCTGTATTTATACAACAACAATTATTACACTTATTTTATAAAATAGGAGCAAGGCCAGCACAAGCAGGAGAATTCACGTTAAGAGCTTTTTTAAATGGTAAATTCGATTTGTCTCAAGCGGAAGCTGTAGCTGATTTAATTGCTAGTAATTCTGCCACATCTCATCAAGTGGCTATGCAGCATATGCGTGGCGGTTTTAGTAACAAAATTGCTGTGTTGCGCGAAAACCTATTAAATTTTGCATCATTAATTGAGTTGGAGTTGGATTTTAGTGAAGAAGATGTTGAGTTTGCTGATAGAAGCGATTTAAAAAAATTGATAAACACGATTCAAACCATTATTGAAAAATTAATTTCGAGCTTTGAAGTTGGTAATGTTATTAAACACGGTATACCTGTTGCTATTGTTGGGAAACCGAATGCAGGAAAATCTACTTTACTAAATGTATTGTTAGATGATGACCGAGCTATTGTTAGTGAAATAGCAGGAACTACCCGTGATACCATTGAGGACGAATTAATTATTGATGGAGTGTTGTTTAGATTTATTGATACCGCGGGGATTAGAACAACCACTGATGTGATAGAACAAATTGGGGTTAAAAAAGCCTTTGAGATGATTAAAAAATCGGCCATTGTTGTTTACTTATTTGATACACATGAGTTAAGTCGTGGCGATTTAGAATTAGAATTAAACATCGTAAGAGAACACATAGGAACATCACAACTATTAGTAGTTGGGAATAAAATTGATTTCGAAAATTTAGATGAGTTAAAAGCAGAATTTGCTGATGTGGCTAATATTCAATTTATATCAGCTAAGGAACAAAAAAACATTACGGAGTTAAAAGAAACTTTTGTGGAATTATTTGATACCCGTACTGTCAATACAACAGATACAATTGTTACAAATTCTCGTCATGTAAGTTCGTTAAATAACGCACACGAAGCTTTAATAAAAGTTAACGAAGGATTAAATACGAATATACAAAGTGATTTTTTAGCACTTGATATACGCTACGCTTTAGAGGCCTTAGGAGAAATTACAGGTCAAGTAACGAATGATGATTTACTAGGAAATATTTTCAGTAAATTTTGTATCGGAAAGTAAATTGCAATCCGTAACTTATTTGTTAAAAAGAAATCGTATATCAATAAAAATGGAAACAACCTAACTTCAAAGAAAACGGAAAAACTGAACTTGCGCTTTTTTATACTTGTTTTTCATATTGTTTTTTCAAATAAAAAATCTCAACTTTATAATCAAAAGATTCAAATATGAATTGCATCATTGTTGACGATAATAAAATGGCCAGAAAAGCTTTGGCAATGCAAGTTAAGGAAATTAGTTTTCTTGATTTAAAAGCCGAATGCGATAATGCTATATCAGCGTTTAATATTCTAAAAGAAGAATCAATCGATTTAATATTCCTGGATATTGAAATGCCTGAAATGACAGGGCTTGAATTATTAAAAAATTTAGAAAAAAGGCCAATTGTTATTTTTTGTACTGCTAAAGAAAAATATGCGGTTGAAGCATTTGAGTTAAATGTAGCGGATTATATTGTTAAACCATACACTACTGCCCGATTTATTGCAGCTGTATCAAGGGCTAAAGAGATTTTTGACAGTAGAACTAACCAAATTGAAACCACTGAAAAAGATTATATTTTTATTCGATCAAATACTGTACTTACTAAAATTCTTATAAATGAAATCAGCTATATCCAAGCTTTAGGCGATTATATAAACATTTTCGTGAACGATAAAAGGCATACGGTACATATGACTTTAAGAGCGATTGAGGATAAACTCTCTGCCGAAAAGTTTTTTAGAATACATAGATCTTATTTGATTAATCTCGATAAAATTGATTCTATTGAAAAAGAAACCGCTTATATAGCCAAACACCCAATTCCTATTGGTGAACAAAATAAGCAATCACTTTTAAAAAAATTAAATTTAATATAATCACAAATTTGAAAGTTGGTAGAGGATATTTTTTCATTTATGCTCTAACCGAAAAAATTATTTTAAACTGATGATGCAGCATTTTTAAAACCTGCAAAAAATATTACAAAAATTCTTTTAATTCTTGCTGAGCTTGCGAACACTTTGTAATAATACTTTGCAGTTTTTCTGTTATTAGATTCATATCCTCATTTTTTATTGCAAGTTGTTCAATTAATTTTAATTCGTTCATTGCCTCTTTCGGAAATCCAATAAAACCTAAAGATGTTTGCAAACTATGTGTTGTTGCTCTAATAATATTAAAATTATTTTCCTTTAAGGCTTCGTTTAAAATTTTTATATCATTAGGGTTTTGCTCTAGAAATATTTGAATCATTTCTTTTACAAAAGTTTCTTTACCATTAGCAAACTCTCGTAAAAAAGAAATATCGGTTACTTTTCCTTTTTTTGATTCTAATGATAAAGATTTTTTTATGGCTAGGTTTCCCTGATCAATGTATTTTGAAATTAACCCTAATAGCGATTCTGTTTTAAAAGGTTTAGTAATATAATCATTCATTCCTGATGCGATACATTTCTCTCGTTCTCCCGACAAAGCGTTTGCTGTCATTGCAATGATAGGTGTTGTAAGTTTTAATTCTTTACGTATTTTTTTAGCGGCATCATAACCGTCTAGCACAGGCATCTGTATATCCATTAAAATAATATCAAACGAATTATTTATTAATTTATCTAGCGCAATTTGACCATTTTCGGCAACATCAGCTTCAAAGCCTTTGCCTGTTAATACTGCACAGGCTAGCTTTTGGTTTAAAGGATTATCTTCAACAATTAATACCTTTTTTCCTTTATATAATAAGTTCATGGCAGGTGCGATTGATTCTGTGTGAGCATATTCCATAGAATTTGATATTTCAAATTCAATTATAAATACAAATTCTGAACCTTCATTCAGTTTACTGGATGCGTAAATTTCTCCATTTTGCAATTCAACTAATTTTTTAACTATTGATAAGCCTAATCCTGTGCCTCCAAAGTTTCGAGTAGTGTTATCTTCTGCTTGTTCAAAACGATCAAATATCTTTTTTAAATTCGCTTCTGCAATTCCAACACCTGTATCTTTTACCGCTATTTTTAGTTTTGTTTTTACTGTATTAATTTCTAAAACTGAGCAATCTACTGTGATACTGCCTTTAGAAGTAAACTTAATGGCATTACCTATTAAATTTATTACTATTTGATTAAACCGAGTAGGGTCCCCAATTACCAATGATGGAACTCGCGGATCAATGGATGTAAATAATTTTAAATCCTTACTTTGAGCTTTTGAAAAAAACATAGTATAAACCGAATGCAATGCTTGTTGTGGGCTAAAAGGTATTCGTTCTATATTTAACCTACCTGCTTCAATTTTTGAAAAATCTAAAATGTCATTGATTGTTCCTAATAAATTTTTACCTGAAGAGTCGATAGCATTTAAATAATCTTTTTGCTGAGTATCTAGGGTTGTTTTTACCATTAACTCCGTAAAACCCAGCATTGCATTTAAAGGCGTTCTGATTTCGTGACTCATATTAGCTAAGAATAAACTTTTTGCTGCCGTTGCTTCTTCTGCTACTTTTTTAGCTAGTATTAACTCTGATTCAATTTTTTTAAGTGCAGTTATGTCTTGAAAAGCTGATACTACTTGTCTTTTGCTATCAACCTGAACAATCTCTACAGAACTAAGTGAAATAAACTCTTCACCATTTTTCTTTAATACTTTAAATTCTCTGTCTTTAACTTTGCCGTTTTTTTGCAAATCTTTGCTTAACAATAACAGCTCGTTTTCATCAACAATTAATTTAATATCATCTACTTTTTTACCAATTATTTCTTCTTGTGTATAGCCAAAGGTTTGTAAAAAAGTATTGTTCACCATTATAAACTCAGAGGTATACGCATCCGTAATAATAATACTGATGGGACTATTATAAAACAAACTCGTAAAACGATCGTTACTTAATTTTATTTCCTTTTCTAATCGTTTTGATTCAGTAACATCATTACTAATTGATCCAACACCGTATACTAGGTTTTTATTATTTATAAGAGGAAACATATGTCTTACAAAATGTTTTTCTCTTACTCCTTCAACAAGTGTATATTCGTTAATTACTGTATGTCTTTGTCGAATAATATCCAAATCATCATCTAAAATTTTTTCAGCAATTTCTTTAGAAAATATACTAAATGCATTTCTTCCAAGAACATCTTCGGCCGATTTTCCAAAAGCAGCAAGTGCACTGCTATTAGCGTACAAATAGGATCCATGTATATCTTTTATAGTTATAATAGAGGGACTGTTTTCTAAAAATGCATTAAGTAGTTGATTAGAATCAATCGCCATTCTTTTTTCACTTTCAATTATATTTCGTTCTTTTCTTAATTCCAAATTTGCAACTACTTCGTTGGCTAAAATTTGCAACGCTAGCTTCTGCGAATCTGTTAATTTCTTAGGTTTTGTATCAATCGCACATAAAGTCCCAATATTAAATCCATCTTTTGTTTTTAAGGGAGCACCTGCATAGAATCTAATATTAGGATCGCCAGTTACTAAGGGATTATTAACAAACCGTTCATCCAATAGCGAATTTTCAACCTCAAAGATTTGATCATCCATGATTGCATACTGACAAAAAGATGCTTCACGTTCCGTTTCAGCCACATCTAAACCAATTTTCGATTTAAACCATTGTCTATCTTTATCAATTAAACTTATAAGAGTTATTGGAGTTTCGCAAATAATTGACGCCAATTTTGTAAGATCATCAAATTGTTTTTCTGGCAAGGTATCTAATATATTATATTGCTTAAGAATTTCTAATCTTTGTTTTTCATTAGCTGGGATTGGAAAATTAAGTTTACTCATTTGCGCGAATTTTGTTTTACAAAAATAACAGTCGTTTACATACAATACCTTTAATAATCTTTTTAAAAGTATTATTAAATACAATATAAATTTAGTAAATTTAATTTCGCCTGTTGTTTTATATTCTAGTTAAAGAACCATTTTTTTTAAATTAACCTAAATTGTAGTATGAAAGAATTAGCACTATTGAACAACTTAAGTGATGATAAACATTGGTTGGAAGAGTCATTAAAATTAGCTCATATTGGTAATTGGCAATGGGATATTGCTAGTGATACAGTAACTTGGTCTGATGAGCTTTTTAGAATTTACGGATTAAATCAAGATACATTTAAAGCTTCTTTTGGTGGGTATTTGGAAAGAATTCATCCTGAAGATATGTTACGCGTTAAAGCCACTATTGAAGGGGCTATGATAAACAAAGAGCAAGTTACATTTGAAGAACGCATTGTTAGGCCAAATGGTGAAATTCGTTTTTTAAAATCATGGGGCTATGTGGTTTTAAATGAACATAAAGTTCCTATTAAAATGTATGGTGCTTGTATAGATATTACTATATCAAAAATTACGGAAAGTAATTTGGCTAAAAAGGATAATGAATTTAAAAATATTTTAGAGCGTGTTTCTGATGCATTTGTGGCTTTAGATACAAATTGGGCTTATACCTACATAAATGCTAAAGCTGGAGAAATTTTTGGCAGAAAACCTGATACATTAGTTGGTAAACATATTTGGACAGAATTTCCTATAATTATTGGGCAAGCTTTTTATAAGGCTTGTTATGTAGCGCTCGAAACACAAAAATATTGTTGCATTCAAGAGTATTATCAACCAAATAATTTATGGTTCGAAAATCATATTTATCCTTCTCCCGATGGATTGACTATTTATTTTGTAGATATTACAAGCAAAAAAAAGGCTGAAGAAGCTTTGGTTTCCTATCAAACAAAACTGGAAAAGGAAGTTAAAGAAAGAACCCGAGAACTGGAACATCAAAACACAATTATTTTGAACAAAAAAAACAAATTGAAGATGTTATTAAAGAACTACATCATCGTGTAAAAAACAATATGCAGATTATAATCAGTTTACTGCGATTACAATCTGATAAATTAGATGATAAACAAACAAAAGATATTTTTATTGATTGTCAAAATCGAGTCTTAAGCATGTCGTTGATTCATGAGAAAATGTATCAGTCAGAAAATCTATCCAAAATTAATGCAAGAGATTATTTTCCACAACTCATAAATGATATTATTGCATCATCCAACATTAATAAAGATATTTTTGCAAATATTATTGTAGACTCTGTTGAAATACCAACAAAAATGATGGTTCCATTAGGATTACTAGTCAATGAAATTGTTTTAAATTCAATGAAACATGCATTTAATAACACTCGCAAAGGAGAGATAATTTTTCATTTGCTTTATCTACCTAACAAAAGGTTTAAATTATTAATTGGTGACGATGGTTCGGGCATTAAACCTGAATTTGAGTCAAAAAAAACTAGCCTAGGTATGGAATTAATTGAATCGTTTGTTGACCAGTTAGATGGTACAATTAGTAAAACGGGTAGTATAGGAACGTTATACGAAATTAAATTTGGTTTTGTTGACTTAAAATAATTTTTTGAATTATTCAGTTTTAGTAAAAATAGCCAATTTCATTGGCTATTTTTTTTATTCTCCTTACTCAAAAAAAGCAATTATACTCCAAAATTTTAAACTAAATTTTTCTCCTTTTCACCCTACTTTTTCCCGTTTCAACGAAAAACGAAAGTAACTGTATAAATACTTACGAAATTTACAGTAGAATTGACCTTTAGCACTAACTTTTAAATTGTAGAAATCATGGGAACGATAGCTAAAATACTTTTGGTAAACAGCGACATAACTGATTTAAGCATTACTTCTATTCTATTTTCAAAAAAAGGATATAAAGTACTCACCGCAAAAAACAACATAATTGCAAGTAATTATTTAGTAAACGATAAGCCAGATGTAGTTATTTGTGATATAACACCCAATAATTATTCTGGTGGAAATACGACTGCTTTTTTGGAAGACAGTAATTTGTTAAATATTCCATTATTTATTGCATCCACAAAAAGTTTTGAAATAGGAGATGGATTTAATACTAATGCGAAATTACTAGCGTGTTATACTAAGCCTTTTTTTATTGAAGACTTATTTGTGAAAATTAAAGAATTAACGCATCTCCTATAATAATTTATTAAACATTATGACATTAAACAAATACATATCTGAAATTTTTGAATATCGCATATCAAAAGTAGCCTTGCGCGACGATGATATATTGCATATTGTGATAAAACCTGATGAAATTTTTACTAAATTAGATTTCTTAGATTTATTAGATGCTGCATTTAAAATTGGAAATGGTCGTCGATTTTTAAATTTAATTGAGGTTGGAGAGCATACAACAGCAGATGCTGAGGCGCGTGAAATGTCTGCAAGTATTGAAGGGAGTGTTT
>JAYSTR010000017.1:0-15526 GCA_043719555.1 Bacteroidota bacterium
AGCGCAATTAGCTATGGAAATTCGTAAAGCAGTATTTGGTATTGATAACCCTAGTAAATTTCGAGATGCCAATGATGAATATCCAATTCAATTACGTTATAATTATAACCAACGCACGAATGTTGAGCAAATAAAAAATTTAAAAATCACCTACCGTGATATGAATATGATGGGATTAATTCGCTCTGTGCCTTTATCATCATTTTGTGATATCCGTTACGAAAATACCTATGGTGGAATTAAGCGTAAACAAAACAAACGTGTTATCACATTATCATCAGATGTATTGGAAGGATTTAATGCGAACAATGTAGTAGCAAAACTGCAAGAAGTTTCAAAAGATTATAAACCAACAGGCGCCGTAGAGGTTAAATTTACTGGGCAGCAAGAGGAACAAGCAGAAACTGGCGCATTTTTAGGAAGTGCAATGATGACATCGATTGGCATAATTTTATTAGTACTAGTAATTCAATTTAACTCCATTGGTAAACCAATTATTATTTTATCAGAAATTGTATTAAGTGTTATTGGTGTATTATTAGGCACGGCTATTTTTAAAATGGATATGAGTATTGTTATGACTGGTATTGGTATCGTTGCCTTAGCAGGGATAGTGGTGCGGAATGGTATATTGCTAGTTGAGTTTGCCGAAGAAGAACGACACAAAGGAATTAGCTTGTATGAAGCCATTGTGGATGCAGGGCGCACACGCATGACGCCTGTTGTATTAACTGCCACAGCAGCAATACTTGGTTTAATACCTTTAGCAGTAGGTTTAAATATAGATTTTGAAGGCTTGTTGGCGCATGGTGCACCGCACATTCATTTTGGTGGCGATAACGTTGTGTTTTGGGGCCCATTAAGTTGGACAATGATTTTCGGGTTAGCCTTTGCAACATTCCTTACTTTATTATTAGTGCCAGCTATGTATTTAATTGCAGAGCGTTTAAAGCGAAAAGCAGAAGTAATTTTAAATCATTTTGATTTACCAAGAGTTGTAATGTATGTGCCATTTTTTGTATTAGTATGCTCTGGTATACTTGCTATACAAGGTAAAAAATTGGATTACGGAAATTTAGATAGGTAATATTGAAGTGTCATTTATAAAAAAGCCTCTACAATATTTCTGTAGAGGCTTTCTTATTTTTAAAGAGATATTTTTTCCAAAACTAATTGGGCAACTTTTTGTTCAGCTACTTTTTTCGATTTATGTTCAAATACCCCAAATTCAACACCATCAATCGTTAATTGTATGCGGTAAATTTTTTCTTTCCCATAAAAATCTTCGCTCAAAATAACATATTCAAATTGTTTTTTCTGGCGTTGCATTAAAATCTGAAATTGCGATTTATAATCGGTGTCGTTCTCAACAAAATCATTAATGTTAACGTGTGGTATTACAATTTTTTGAATGATAAATTGTTTCGTTTTTTCAAAACCTTTGTCTAAAAATATAGCACCAATAAAAGATTCAAAAACATCTCCGTAAGCAGATGAGTTTAATTTTTCTTTTTTAGTTAGTTTAGAATTTAGTAAGGCATCAAATCCAAATTTTTTTGAAAGCAAAAACAAATGTTGCCCATTTACTATCCTGCTTCTTATTTGAGTCAGAAAGCCTTCGTCTTTGGTAGGAAATAATTTAAATAAATGTTCGGCTATTATTGCACCCAGCAGAGCATCGCCTAAAAACTCTAAACGTTCGTTGCTGGGTAAATGTTCACTAATATCTTTCACCGAACTTTTATGTCTAAAAGCTTGGTTGTAAATAGCCATATTGTTAGGAGAAAACCCTAAAATATTAGTAAGCTTTTTAGATAATTCTTTATCGCTTTTCGAGTGCGATTTAAAAATTGATAAAAGCCTTTGCAAAGTAAATATTATGAAGTGTATTTTTTAACAACAACGGCAGCATTGTGTCCGCCAAAACCAAATGTATTACTAATAGCATAATTAATAACGCGTTTTTGAGCTTTATTAAAGGTTAAGTTTAATTTTGGATCTAAACCTGGATCTGGGTTTGTGTTGTTAATTGTTGGTGGAGCAATATCATTTTGCACAGCTAAAACTGTTGCAATGGCTTCTACTGCACCAGCCGCACCAAGTAAATGGCCAGTCATTGATTTTGTAGAACTGATATTCATTTTATAAGCTTGTTCACCAAACACAGCAGTTATAGCTTTTAATTCAGCTAAATCCCCTAAAGGAGTGCTTGTTCCGTGTGTGTTAATGTAATCAACCACGTCGGCAGAAATATTTGCATCTTTTAATGCACGTTGCATTACTAGAGTTGCGCCTAATCCTTCGGGATGTGGAGCAGTAATATGATGAGCATCAGCACTCATACCACCACCAATAATTTCGGCATAAATTTTTGCGCCTCTAGCCAAAGCGTGTTCTAATTCTTCTAATACTAACGCAGCCCCACCTTCACCTAATACAAAGCCATCACGATCTACATCATATGGTCTTGATGCTGTTGTAGGACTGTCATTACGAGTACTCATAGCTTGGCAAGCGTTAAAGCCACCGATACCACTTTCGTTAATGGCAGCTTCTGAACCACCCGCAACAATAGCATTTGCTTTACCTAATTTAATATAAGTAAAAGCATCAATTAATGCAGTTGTTGATGAGGCACAAGCTGAAACTGTTGTAAAATTTGGACCTCTAAAGCCAAAACGCATAGATATATGACCTGAGCAAATATCAGCAATCATTTTTGGGATAAAGAATGGGTTAAAGCGAGGAGTACCATCGCCTTTAGCAAAATTAAAAGTTTCTGCTTGAAAAGTATCTAAACCTCCAATACCAGAACCCCAAATTACACCAACTTCATTTTTATCAATGCCTTCCTTATCTAACCCGGCATCAGTAACTGCTTGCACAGATGCTGCAATACCGTAATGAGAGAAAGCATCTAAACGTTGCGCTTCTTTTCTATCAAAATAGTCTTCTAATTTAAAACCTTTTACTTCGCAAGCGAATTGAGTTTTAAATTTTGATGCATCAAAACGCGTAATAGTAGCGGCACCACTAACGCCGTTAATTATATTTGTCCAATAATCGGTTATATTACTACCCAAAGGTGTAACAGCACCAAGTCCCGTAACTACTACGCGCTTAAATTGCATAAAAGAATGATTTTAGTAAATTAAAAGTTCTTAGTTTTTAGCGTTTGCTTCGATATAAGAGATAGCATCACCTACTGTAGCAATTTTTTCTGCTTGATCGTCTGGAATAGCGATGTTAAATTCTTTTTCAAATTCCATAATTAATTCAACTGTATCTAATGAGTCTGCACCTAAATCGTTAGTGAAACTTGCAGTTGCTACTACTTCTTTTTCTTCTACCCCTAATTTATCTACGATAATAGATTTTACTTTTGATGAAATGTCTGACATTGTTATTTGTTTTTAAAATTCAAGACAAAGATAGTTTTATGAAATTAAAAACAAAAAAAAAGCGTTTAAAGTAATTAACTAATTTACAGCTAATTAACAATAAACGCTTTTCTGATTTTACTTAAAAAGCATTTTTAAAGCTTTATTTTACAATTATTAAAACAAACCTACGCTGACTTTCTGTGTTGATTTGCCCAATTGCTGTGATGATGTCTTTCGTAAGGCAATTGGTGTACATGGTGTGGATGTTCTTTTTCGCGTTTTCTTTCCTCTTCCTCCTCTTTATCCTGTATTTTAGATACGATGAAGTAAGCAATGATGCTAACCGATAAAATACCTCCAATGATATACAATCCTATAGAATTACCTTTAAAAAACTCATTGTAAACGTTGTTTTTAATTGTTTCGAATGATGCTGCTTTAGAAACACTCGATAAAGCGATTAAACAAACTGTGATTAATACACTTTTAGGGTTGATGATGTTTTGTGACGTTTTCATAACTATTAGATTTTATGAATTACAAATCCCACGAACAGGGTTTGCAACCCGATTAAACATTATATTTTAATGACCGTTCATCTAATTTAACGTATAATTTCACAAAACGTTACGTGTTTTAAAATTTGTTATTAAAAATTATTTGTTTATATTTGTACCCGAAAATTGATGTATGATAAATGATGAGGGACTAAAAAGTCCCTTTTTTATTGACAAAAAAATGATAAAGAAACAAGTAATTATAGATTTAATAAACGAGCATTTTGCAGGAACTGACAAGTTTATGGTTGATGTGAAAGTATTAACTGGCAATAAAATTGAAGTGTATGTAGATGCTCCTCAACATATAGTAATTGCAGACTGTGTAGCACTTAGCCGTCATATTGAAGGAAGTTTGGATAGGGAAAAAGAAGATTTTGAATTGCAAGTATCTTCACCAGGTGCAACACAACCATTTAAAGTAGTTGAACAGTATAAAAAATATGCAAATACTCAGGTTGAAGTAACTACTAAAGAAGGTACTAAGCATAAAGGCCTATTATTAGCTGCTAATGATGATGAGTTTGAGTTAGAAGAAACTCGTCGTCAGAAAAAAACACTAGGAAAAGGAAATGAAACTGTTATCGAAAAAATAACATTTAACTATAATCAAATAAAAGAAACAAAATCAGTATTACCGTTTTAAAAAATAAATAACAATGGAAAGTGTAAATTTAATTGAGTCGTTCTCATTATTTAAAGATGATAAAAATATCGACAAAGCAACCTTAATGAGCATCATCGAAGATGTGTTTCGTGCTATGTTAATTAAAAAGTTTGGTACCGATAAAAACTTCGATATCATTGTGAATCCAGATAAGGGAGATATTGAGATTTATAAAAACCGTACTATTGTTGATGATGAGTTTGCAGATGATTCGTTTGATTATGATGAAAACAAACACATTAGCTTAACAGAAGCTCATAAAATTGAGCCTGATTTTGAAATTGGTGAAGAGGTTACTGAATTAGTAAAGTTAGATGAAATAGGAAGACGTAATGTATTATCTGTTCGTCAAAACTTAGTTCAAAAAATTCTTGAATTAGAAAAAAGTGGTATTTATAATAAATACAAAGAGCGTGTTGGTGATATCATTAATGCTGAGGTTTACCAAGTTTGGAAAAAAGAAATTATGTTGTTGGATGATGAAGGCAACGAATTATTATTACCAAAAACAGAACAAATCCCTTCTGATTTCTTTAAAAAAGGAGATTCAGTTAAAGCTGTTGTATATAAAGTAGAATTAAAAAATGGTACGCCATCAATTATTATGTCGCGTACTGCTCCATCTTTCTTAGAGCGTTTATTTGAAATGGAAGTTCCTGAAGTTTTTGATGGTTTAATTACAATTAAAAAAATTGTACGTGAGCCAGGCGAAAGAGCTAAAGTAGCGGTTGAGTCTTACGATGATCGTATTGATCCGGTTGGTGCTTGTGTTGGTATGAAAGGTTCTCGTATCCACGGAATTGTGCGTGAGTTAAAAAACGAAAACATAGATGTTATTAATTACACATCAAACCCAGCATTATTAATACAACGTGCCTTAAGCCCAGCTAAAATTACATCTGTAAAATTAGACGAGGAAAGTAAGCGTGCCGAGGTGTTTTTAAAACCTGATCAAATTTCGTTAGCAATTGGTAAAGGTGGTTTCAATATTAAGTTAGCTGGTAAATTATCAGGATACGAAATTGATGTATTCCGTGATAATGAAGAAGGCAGTGATATTGATGACGTAGATTTAATTGAATTTACTGATGAGATTGATGAAGCGGTTATTAAAGCTTTACAATCAATAGGTTGTGATACTGCAAAATCTGTATTAGAATTAAACAACGAAGAGTTGTCTCGTCGTACAGGTTTATCAGAAGAGGCGATTATTGAAGCGAAAGAAGTGCTTCAGTCTGAGTTTGAAGACTAATGAATGGCTCATCGAATAAAAAGTTAGCCTTCTTTTATAAATTAAACAAAAGGCATAATGATACACTAAAATAAAGACGAGGAATATATAATATGTCAGACGCAAAAACAATGCGATTAAGCAAAGTAGCAAAGGAATTTAATTTATCGTTAGGTAAAATAACTGAGTTCCTAGCTGCAAAAGGTCGCCCAGTAGAAAATAATCCGAACGCTAAAATTGGCGACGACGAATATTTGCTATTATCAAAGGAATTTTCGGGAGATAAGTCTACAAAAATAGAAGCTCAAACTATAGGTTTAAATTTAAATAAACTTAAAAGAGAAACAATCGTAATTGAAGATAATAAAGCGGTTAAAGCTAAAGAAGAAGAAACTCGTCAGCAGGAAATGGTTGCGCAAGCATTAAAAGCTTCTGATGAAAAAAAGAAACTTGAAGAGCAAAAACGCAAGGAAATTTTGGATGCTATGGAGGCAGCGGACGCTGCTAAAAAAGCAGAAGAGCACGCTAAATTTTTAGCTGAAAACCCTAACGCATTAGCTGGACCAAAAGTTTTAGGAAAAGTAGATTTAAGTACTTTAAATCAAAAAACTAAACCGGATAAAAAATCGAAGAAAGAAGAAGAGAAAAAAGTAGAAGAAAAGCCTTCGAAAGTAGCACCTACAAAAGGTAAAAAGAAAACCGAAGAAGTTGTTGCGGAAACTGTAAAAGTGGTAGAAACGCCTGTTGCGCCTGTTGTTGAAATTGCACCTGTGGTTGAAGAGGTAAAAGAAGTTCATCACGAAACAGTTTATCAAAAATTGGATGGCCCAAAAATTATGGGTAAAATTGAGTTACCGGTTGCTGCTGCTCGTAAAGGGCCAGGATCATCTCATGTTAGTGATGCTGATAAGAAGAAGCGTAAGCGTATCCGTAAAGGTGTTGTTAGTCCAGAAGAAATTAAAAAAGTTGGAACTGAGCAGGCACAAATTGCTAAAGATAAAGCCAAAGAAAAATATGGTGATCCTAGAGCGCGTAAACCATTTACGCCAGGCGGCGCTCCTAACAGAGAAGCGAGACCAGCTCTAACTGATGAAGAAATTCAAACACAGATTAAAGAAACGTTAGCACGATTAAGTTCAAAAGGTTCTAAATCTAAAACATCAAAAAATCGTAGAGATAAACGTGATGTTGTGCGAGAAAGAATGAGTGATGAGCAAGATCAGTTAAATGCAGAAAAAAGTGTTTTAAAAGTTACTGAATTCGTTTCGGCTAATCAGTTAGCAACAATGATGGATGTACCTGTTACAAAAATTATTGGTACATGTATGAGTTTAGGTTTATTTGTATCTATTAATCAGCGTTTGGATGCAGAAACAATTGCTATTGTTGCCGAAGAGTTTGGATTTAAAACAGAATTCGTTTCAGCTGAAATTGTTGAAGCTATTGAAGATAAAGAAGAAGAAGATGAAAATGATATAATTGACCGCCCACCAATTGTTACAATTATGGGTCACGTTGATCATGGTAAAACATCGTTATTAGATCGTATTCGTAAGGCAAATGTAGTTGCTGGTGAAGCTGGTGGTATTACACAGCACATAGGTAGTTATAACGTGAAATTAGAAAACGGAAAATCGATTACTTTTTTAGATACACCTGGTCACGAAGCCTTTACGGCAATGCGTGCACGTGGTGCTAAGGTAACGGATATTGTTATTATTGTCGTTGCAGCTGATGATAGTGTGATGCCTCAAACAAAAGAGGCTATTAACCATGCGCAAGCAGCTGGTGTACCGATGATTATAGCAATCAATAAAATCGATAAACCAGGAGCTAATCCAGATAAAATCAGAGAAGCATTATCGACGATGAATATTTTGGTGGAAGAGTGGGGTGGTAAATTCCAATCACAAGAAATATCAGCAAAAGCAGGTACAAACATTGATGTATTAATGGAAAAAATTGTACTGGAAGCTGAAATTTTAAACCTAAAAGCAAATCCTAAAGTAAAAGCTAGTGGTTCTATTATCGAAGCAAAATTAGATAAAGGACGAGGGCATGTATCTGATATTATTGTGCAACGTGGCACATTAAGAGTTGGAGATATTGTTGTAGCTGGATGTTATACAGGCCGTGTAAAAGCGATGACTAATGAGCGTGGCGTTTTAATTAAAGAGGCCGGCCCATCAATTCCTGTGCAATTATTGGGATTAAATGGATCGCCAACTGCTGGTGATAAATTTAATGTTATGGCTGATGAGCGTGAGGCTCGTGAGTTAGCAAATAAACGTTTGCAATTACAACGTGAGCAAGGTATCCGTACTCAAAAACATATTACGTTAGATGAGATTGGACGCCGTTTAGCAATTGGTGACTTTAAAGAATTAAATGTTATCGTTAAAGGTGACGTGGATGGTTCTATTGAGGCCTTATCAGATTCATTATTAAAATTATCAACTGATAAAGTTGCTGTAAATATTATTCATAAATCGGTTGGTGCTATTAGCGAGAATGATGTTATGTTAGCATCAGCATCTAATGCCATCATCGTTGGTTTCCAAGTTCGTCCTTCGGTTACTGCTCGTAAATTAGCAGACACGGAACAAATTGATATTCGTTTATACTCTATTATTTACCAAGCTATCGATGAGATTAAAGCAGCTATGGAAGGTATGTTATCACCAGAGTTTGTTGAGAAAGTAGTTTGTAATATCGAAATACGCGAAGTATTTAATATTACTAAAGTTGGTACAATTGCTGGATGTTATGTATTAGATGGTAAAGTAATGCGTAATACAAAAGTGCGTATTATCCGCGATGGTATTGTTGTTCACTCGGGTGGTTTAGGATCATTAAAACGTTTTAAAGACGATGTGAAAGAAGTAACTCACGGTTATGAGTGTGGTTTAAATATTGATAAATTTGATGATATTAAAGTTGGAGATATCATTGAGGGATATGATATGGTTGAGGTAAAAGCCAAACTATAAATATTTGTTTGGGGGATTAGCTCTCCCGATAGTTATCGGGATGGATAGAGTGAACGGGGGATTAGCTCATTTGGCTAGAGCGCTTCGCTGGCAGTGAAGAGGTGATCGGTTCGAATCCGATATTCTCCACTAAATTTTTTTAAAACCCTTTACTATTACTATTAATAGTAGAGGGTTTTTTGATTTTTTTTAATTACAGTCATTAATTTTGTACTAATAAAATTTAGTATTTTTAACCTATGACATTAAACCGAAAACAAGCACCCGATTTTAAAACAATTGATTTTATTGATATACAGAAAGCCAAAGCGGACACCTTAGCTAATGGTATAAAAGTGTATACGATAGATAGTGGATCGCAGGAGTTAACTAAAATTGAATTTATGTTTAAGGCTGGGATGTATTATCAAACCAAACCTTTGCTTGCTTCGGCCGCTAATAATTTATTAGAAACTGGCACAACAACATACACAGCAAACGAATTATCTGACAACATTGATTTTTACGGGTCGTTTTTTGAGTGTGCAGTTGATCAAGATTATGCATCGCTTGCTTTATTTAGCTTAAATAAATATTTAGATAAAAGCTTACATTATGTGGAAGACATTATTAAAAATGCAACCTTCCCTCAAGATGAATTTGATATTTATATTTCTAATAAAAAACAAAAACATCTAGTTAATTCTCAAAAAGTAAATGTAATAGCGCGGCGTCGTTTTGCCGAATTAGCCTTTGGCGAAAAACATCCATACGGTGTTGATGTGAAAACTGAAGACTTTGATAAATTAACTACAACTGAAGTAAAGGATTTTTATAAGTCGCATTATCACTCGGCTAATTGCACTATTGTTGCTTCAGGTAAACTACCAACTAATTTAATTGAGACCTTGAATGAGTTTTTTGGTAAAGATACATGGGGCAGTAATGAGCCAATTGCAGAACCATTGGTTGAGTTAACAACTACAACACAACAAAAACATTTCATTGATAAACCAGATGCCATACAGTCGGCTATCAGAGTTGGACGATTAATGTTTAATAAAAAAAATCCTGATTACTATAAATTTCAGGTTGTAAATACCATTTTAGGTGGATATTTTGGCTCACGTTTAATGGCTAACATACGCGAAGACAAAGGATATACATATGGTATAGGTAGTGGATTAGCGTCGTTAGTAAATGGAGGTTTTTTTTATATTTCAACTGAAGTTGGAGCAGACGTTACGAATCAAACATTAACGGAAATTTATAAAGAAATAAAATTATTGCGCGATGAGTTAGTTGATGATGATGAATTGGAAACGGTTCGTAATTATGTATTGGGTCAGTTTTTACGCAGCGTAGATGGGCCTTATTCGTTAGCTGATAAATTTAAGGCTATTTGGGAATTTGGTTTAGATTACGATTATTTTGAAAAATACTTTGATGCCGTGAAAAGTATTACACCGCAAGAAATAAAAGATTTAGCTAATAAATATTTGCAAGAAAAAGATTTGTTAGAACTAGTGGTTGGTAAAAAATAATTTTATTTTAAGATTTAGTTTCCATGTTTAATCTTCAGCCTACGCATCTTAAAAACGAGCTCATTAAAATTGTTCCTCTGCAGGAAAACGATTTTGATAAATTATATGCCATTGCAAGTGATGAATTATTGTGGGAACAACACCCGAATAAAGACCGCTATAAAAAAGAAGTGTTTCAGGTTTTTTTTAAAGGTGCGATGGAATCAAAAGGCGCATTTATCGTGTATGATATTACTACTAATTTAGCGATAGGATCCAGTAGATACTATGAATATAATGAGGAAAACAAAAGCATTGCGATAGGTTATACTTTTGTTGCCCGTAGTCATTGGGGATTAGGATTTAATAAGGCTTTAAAAACTGCCATGTTAAATTATGCCTTTACAACTCTTGATACGGTTGTTTTTCACGTGGGCGCTTCTAATTTTCGGTCACAAAAAGCTGTAGAAAAACTTGGTGCTGTTAAAATAAAAGAAATTGAAATGGCTTATGTAGGAGAAGCAAACCGATTAAATTTTGAATATCATTTAGAGAAAGAAAAGTGGTTGAGTATTAATTCAAAAATCGAATAAATTAATAATGGCTAAAATTTTTATTATAGGTCCTGCTTATCCTTTACGAGGTGGTTTAGCAACGTTTGATGAATTATTTTGCGATTCTTTTAATAAACAAGGTCATCAATGCGAAATCATATCTTATAGTTTACAGTATCCTAATTTTTTATTTCCTGGTAGTACGCAATTTGATACTAGTGGTAATGAACCAAAGCATATAAAAATACATACACTTATTAATTCTGTTAATCCCTTATCGTGGATAAAAACGGCTCGATTTATTAAAAAGCAAAAACCTGATTTTGTAGTGTTTCGTTTTTGGATTCCGTTTATGGGACCAGCTCTAGGAATCATTGCTAGGTTAATTAAAAAAAGTGGCATTAAGGTTTTAGCCATTACTGATAATGTAGTGCCTCACGAAAAACGTATTGGTGATCATGCCTTTGCTAAGTATTTTATAAATGGATGTGATGGTTTTGTTACGATGAGTAAAGCTGTGATGTTCGATTTAGAAAAGTTTACGACAACACAACACAAAAAATATTTGTTGCATCCCTTGTATACATCGTTTGGAGAAAAGTTAAATAAAGATATTGCCCGACAAACCTTAGGATTAAACACAACGGATAATATTGTGTTGTTTTTTGGATTAATTCGTCATTACAAAGGTTTAGATATGTTGATTGAAGCGTTTGCTGAATTAAAAAAACATTCAAACACGAAACTGGTTATTGCCGGGGAGTTTTATGAAGATAAACAACCCTATTTAGATTTAATTGCAAAACACCAATTACAAGAACAAGTGATACTTCACGCTAAATTTATTGCTAATGAAGATGTGAAAATTTATTTTTCGGCAGCAGATATAGTAGCGTTGCCGTATCGCACAGCAACTCAAAGTGGTGTTACACAAGTATCGTTTCATTTTGAAGTACCGACCTTAGTAACAAACGTTGGTGGCTTAGGGGAAATTATTCCGCACAATGTGGCGGGTTATGTTGTTGATCCAAATCCAGTAGCTATAGCAAAAAGTATAGAAGATTATTTTATCAATCATCGCGCAGCTTCTTTTACAGAGGGGATGCAAAACGAAAAACAAAAATACGATTGGAAAATTTTTGTGGATGAGGTAAATACTTTGTATCAGTCAACAAAATAAAAAGCGTTACCATATAATATGATAACGCTTTTATAATAAAGGGTTTTGAATCTTAATCAATAATTACTTTACGCACATATTTTTTAGAATTAAAAGTCAATTCCATAAAATATACACCAGCAGGAATATTTTTATTGATATCCATTACAAAAACATTTTCGCCACTTAGTAATTCTTTATTAGTAGCAAGTTGTTGAACTTCTTGTCCGCAAACTGAAAACAATTTAGCACTTAATGCTCCTGATTGAGTCGCATTAATTTTAACGCTGATTTTTTCTTTTGCAGGATTAGGAAATAAGCTAATGTTGCCAATAACTGTTTTGTTTTCAAAAATTCCAACGCCACCGTTTACGTCAATTTTGCCTTTCATTCCCATTCCCATATGATTTCCGCAACCATAATAGATAGAATTAGCAGATGTAATAGTGAAAGTATAAGCTGTTGTTTTTGTGCCCCATCCACCTGCCACAGCATTAGGTGTCCCAGCAGTGTAATTGGCTAAATCAACCTCAACTAGGGGGTGATTACCAGTTGCAGCAATGGTTACTACATCTCCAATAGAAACGGTAAGCGTACTAGGCGAGTAAGCAAATCCAGAAATTGTAATGTTAAAAGAGGCAGCTCTGATAACTAACATTGCAATGGATAATAAAAAAGTTAAGTAGATTTTTTTCATAGTATTTGGTTTATAAGGTTATAATTAAAATTAGTAAAATAAATCTGTATAAAATAATATTTATACTTTAGTTTTTAAAAAACTAATTCTTATATCTTTACAAGGTAATTAAACAACAATGATAATCAGAAGCAAAGCACCCTTACGTATTGGTTTAGCTGGTGGAGGCACAGATGTATCGCCTTATAGTGATATGTATGGTGGTGCTATTTTAAATGCAACTATTGATTTATATGCATATGCAAGTTTAGAACCATTAGATAACGGACGAATAGAATTTTGTATTGATGGTAAAAATTTAAATCATACCGCAGCTTCAGCAAAACAATTAGAGATTGTTCATCCTTTCGAATTATTTATTGGCGTGTATAATCGCATTATTAAACAATTTAATTTACAGCCTTTATCTTTTCGGTTAACCTCATACATTGAAGCTCCTCAGGGTTCTGGTTTAGGCACATCATCAACAATTGTTGTGTCGCTAATTGGTGCTTTTGTAGAGTGGCTTAAATTGCCTTTAGGTAAATATGATATAGCACATTTAGCATACGAAATTGAGCGAGTTGATTTAAATATGAGCGGCGGAAAACAAGATCAGTACGCTGCCACTTTTGGTGGAATTAATTTTATGGAGTTTTTAGCAAACGACAAAGTGATTGTTAATCCCTTGCAATTAAAAGATGAAATATTGTATGAATTAGAAATGAATTTATTACTGTACTTTACCGCAACACAGCGTTTATCAGCTACGATTATCAACGAGCAAGTTAAAAATGTAAAAGAAAATAATACCAAGTCGGTTGATGCTATGCATCATTTAAAAGAGCAAGCTTTGCAAATGAAGGATAGTTTGTTGCGAGCCGATTTAAATAAAATTGGTGAAATTTTACACTTTGGCTGGACAAACAAAAAACAAATAGCTAATTCTATTAGTAACGAGCTAATTGACAATGTTTACAAAACAGCCATTCATACAGGCGCCACTGGTGGTAAAATATCTGGAGCAGGTGGCGGAGGTTTTATGTTTTTTTATTGTCCTGCGGTTACTAAAATTAAAGTAGCTAAAGCCATCGAAAATTTAGGTGGTAATGTACAAGCTTTTAAGTTTACACAACAAGGTTTAACTACTTGGACGAGTCTTACGTAATTATTTTTTTGCAGGTTTCGCTTTTTCTTTTTTTGGTTTACTCTCAGTATTAGTTGGAGTTTTTGTTTCTTGTTTTTCAGGTTTTACTTTACTAAAAAACTCATCTGTTTCTTTTTTAGAAGCCAATTTGCCGTTCTTAAATAATTCTTTTTCTTTTACTTTGCCATTCATTTCTTTATAAATCCAAGGCCCTATTTTTAATCCGTTTTTATAATAGCCAAGCGCAGCAGCTGTGCCATTTGGGTAATAATAGGCATTACGCCCATCTAATTCTCCATTTACATAAGTACCTTCACCTTTTACTTGAGTTTTGTTAAAGTATTTTTTAAATGGACCATCTTTAATATCATTTTTGTAGTTATGCTCTTCACTTAAAATACCATCAACAGTATACACACGAGATTTTCCATTTTTCTTCCCCAACACAAAATTCTCATCAGATATTTTTACGCCTTTATCATCATAATAAATCCATACCGAATCTTTTAACTCATTAATGTATTTGCCAACAGCCATTTTTTTACCAGTTGGATGGTAAAGTGTAGAGTAGGATACTGCACCATCTTTTCTAAAATCCATTTTAGCTTTTAAGGTATCATTCGGATAATAGTATTTAAACACACCTTGTGGTTTATTATCTTTAAATAAACCTTCGTAAACTAATTTATTAGTTTTTTCATCTTTCTTTTTCCAGTAACCTTGTTTTTTGCCAGTTGCATCAACCGTTTGAGCACTTACCTGAAATCCAATGATGATTAAAAAAGAGATTAAATATTTCATAATATTTTTTGTTTGTGATATAATCGTTATAAAGTTTAAAGTTACATTATCTGTTATTAAAACTGAAAGTAGTTATTGTTTTTTATACTTATTTATAATTTAAATTTTAGTTGTTTTAAATCAAATAATTTTTCTTTTCCGTTTACTTGGAGTATTAATTTCCCGTCGGTTGCAATACCAGATATGGTTCCTGTAAATTCATTATTATTTTCGTCAGTGAAATTTAAAAGTTGATGTATTCCATACAGTTTTTCTAAATACGATTGGTCTATTTCCTGAATATGATTTGCTTTTAATTTCAAATACCATTTTTCTAATTTCGAACATAAAGTATTTAAAACAGTTTCTAGTACAAATTCCTGATGTAATTCGATGCTTATTGAGGTGGCCGTTTCCTTTAAATCGCCAAATTCGGTTTGATTTAAATTTAATCCTATTCCAATAACACTACTTGCTAAATAGTTTCCATTAAACTGGTTTTCAATTAATATACCCGCGATCTTTTTTTTGTTGACTAAAATGTCATTTGGCCATTTAATTTTAGTGTCATATTGGCTAGTAGGTAATAATTCCGTCAATACGTCATAAATAGCTAATGCACTTATTTTACTTAGTAAAAAGGTGTTATTTGCCGATAAAAAACTCGGCTTTAAAATAACCGAAGCAGTAATGTTTTTGCCTATTTGAGCTTGCCATGTGGCTCCACGTTGTCCGCGGCCCAGTGTTTGGTTGTGGGTATAAATAACGCTTCCTTCAACTGGGTTAACATTCCTTAACAAGTTAATGGCATAGCTATTGGTGCTATCTACGTCAGATAAAAAAAATTGATTCTTACCAATAAACAATGTTTCCATTAGGC
>JAYSTR010000161.1:0-22473 GCA_043719555.1 Bacteroidota bacterium
AAACTTTTTATTCAACCAATCATCAATACGTAAGTTACCTTCCCATACTAAAATGGTAATTATAATAGAAGTGAAGAAATCCAGCAAAAAATTATGATCCTTTTCAACCGGTTTAAGAATAAAGTGTAAGAGAAAGGAAATTCCAATCCCTACAAAGAACATATATATAAACCGACTATTTTTTTTACGCATGCTATAAATTTACGAAATGTATGATTTAAAATAATGTTTATTTATATAATATGCCACTATAACATTGGGTATCCAGCATAACCATGAGGCAATTTTATAACCCGCGTCAAAATCTTGGCAAATAAAGATCATGAGCGGCATCCATAACCTAAGAGTTACAGCAGCAAAACTAAGTGCATAACTATAAATCATTAATTTTTGATGTAAAGTAATACGTTTGTTTTTAACATGTATAAGAGCCATGAGGGTTGTATAAAACCAAAGTATTCCTAAACTAATAAATCCAATAGATGTGATAATTCCACCCGTTGCAAAAACACCAATATATATACTTCCTAACGCACTTATTAGAACTGACATAACATACACTTTTCCAATTCGTTTATGCAAACTAAGGTGTTTTGCTCTATAAGCTTTGCCGAAATTTATCCAACCAATTAACAAAGCTATGGCGCCAAAAAATATATGACAATAAAAAGCAATGTTCCAAACAACACTAGTTAATATGGCTTCTGTTTTTGTATTTAACAACCCAAACTTTCTATCTATAAATAGATATATTATTGGGTACAATCCTATAGTAATAGCAAAAACAATTGCAATAATCCATAAATGTTTTTTAGTCATACCATTCATTTAAGCTTAGTTTTTTGCTAATTGTTCTATTTTCGCTAACCAATTTTTCCTGAATTCTGGTATCGAGTTTCTAATAGGCGCGATGCCAGTTACTTTAACAGGGCTTACACCACAAAACTGCAAGACTCTTTTTTTAACTTGGTTAACCGATGGAGCTCCAAAAAAATACTCATACAACCAAATTGGTGTATCACTCGTGTAAATAACATGCCCTGTTTTGCCAGCTAATAGTTTATCCCACCACGGACTATTTTCTTTATACTTAAAAGCAAAACCAGGTAATAGTGCTCTATCAAAAAAACCTTTTAATAAGGCGGGTACACCACCCCACCAAACAGGATGAATAATAACGATATGACTGGCCCATACTATTTTTTGTTGAGCCATAATTAAATCAGGCTCTAGTTCGGTACGTTGCGAGTAACCTTTACTTAAATTCATATTAAATGACAAGTCGGATAAATGCAATAACGCAACTTGGTTACCTTTTGCTGCACTTCCTTTTTTATAAGCTTCGGCTAAAGCATGGCAATAGCTGTTTGCATTTGGATGGCCATTGATAATTAATATATTTTGCATGAATTTATTGTTTTTAAAATTGAACTTTATATACAAAGTTAGGAAAGAAACCTATTTGATAAGCTGTATTAATATTATTAGTTAAAGGATTGTAGCGCTGTGCAAATACATTTTTATTATTAGTTACATTTTGTACATCAAAGAATAATGACTGAGACATTTTACGTTTTTTACTATTTAAGGTAAATCCTGTTTTTACATCCAATCTAAAAAAATCGGAGTTACGTTGTGTAAAAGCATAATCATCTCCTTTCAATACTTCTTGCTTCACTGCTTGTGATGCGGCTAAATCAACAGGTGTATAATAGCGACCGCCAGCTTGTGTCATTTTTACATCAATTGTAATGGTATTGCGTTTAGCTTTACCTAATTTAAATTCTTTACCTACCAACACATTATATACATACTTGCCATTAAAAGCCGTATTGTGTTTTACTTTATCGCTGCCTTTGTAGTTTGATTCATAGATGGTACCCGTAATTAAACCATAATAGCCTTTGGTGAAAAATTTCTCGATGGTTAATTCAGCTCCGTAATTTTCCCCAGTGCCTGCATTTTTTAAATAACCTTGCTCTGTTGGGTTAAAGCTTGACCCTGTGTTGAGCATCGAAAAACTACTTGGAGATTGCGAAACTGGTATGTTTGAAAGTGCTTGATAATACAGTTCGGTTTTCACTCTCCAATCTTTAAATGGTAACACATCATAACCAATCACAAAGTGTTGACTGCGTGTAAAATCTAAATTTTTATTGGATTGATCGTAAGTTCCATCTGTGTATGGTGTACGATAAAAATACACATCTGTTGGTTGCATTTGGCTGTGCATACCATAACCCACGCTAAAGGTATTTTTTTGATTGGCTTGAAACTTTAAGCCAACGCGTGGCTCAATAGAATATGATTCGTTTAAGGTTAAGTACTGCAAATGCAATCCTAAATTCAAGGTTAGCTTATCGGTAAAATTATATTTAGCATGAGCATAGCCTTGGATTAAAGAAGTGTAATCATTATAGTCCCATATTTGTTGCCATGTTGGAGTAAACTCACGATTTTTATAAAATAAATTTAAGTTAATCAATTCTTCAATTGCTCCTATCTTCACAAATAATTTAGAACTAATCTTCGAATTAAAAGAAGTGTTAATAGAATAACGTATTTGCGATACTTTATTTTCGGTAATGCGCGTAGACGAGCCATCTAATTTAGCAATGGTATCTTGATTAAAATAGGAACCTGAATATGAACCGCCAATAATGGTATTGAAATAGGACTTTGTTCCAACTTTAATAAAATGTTTTAGACCAACTAAACCAATGTCACTTGTAAAGTGGCTATCTCTGGTTGGGTCGGCAAACAAATCAGTACTGTCAGTTTTATCGTGTTTAAAATCAATTTTACTTTTTGCTCCTAAACCAAATAAGGTAAAGCGCCCTATTTTACCATAGCCACTATTTATTTTAAATGATAAATCCTGATAAAATGGAGTGGCAGTTGTACCTACTGATAAACCTAAAGACTGAGCCAAACCAGTGAACGAATATCGGTAAGCCAATACATATGATGAGCCTTTACTTTTATTAATAGGTCCTTCTGTCATTGCCTCCAAGCCTGTTAAAGCGCCAAATTGAATAGTATGTTCTCTCTTATCCGAATTACCATTTCTAAATCCTAAATCAAATACACCTGCATTAGCATTACCATATTCCGAAGGAAAAGCAGAAGTAAAAAAATCTGAGTTCTTTAATATATTGGTATTAATTGCACTCACTGGACCTCCAGTAGTACCAATAGTACTAAAGTGATTAGGGTTTGGAATATTTAAACCCTCAATGCGCCATAGCACACCCGTTGGCGAGTTTCCTCTAATCACAATATCGTTTCTTGAATCATCAGGAGAAC
Organism: Bacteroidota bacterium; assembly: GCA_043719555.1. Classification (GTDB taxonomy): domain Bacteria; phylum Bacteroidota; class Bacteroidia; order B-17B0; family Aurantibacillaceae; genus UBA4416. The sequence goes on from JAYSTR010000161.1 coordinate 3,307, forward strand.
TGACTCCAGCAAAATTTGCCGCTAAACGAGATGGATCTGAACGCCCACCTGCATAACGGTTTACTTCATCCATCGAAAACGAACGACCACTTACAGAAGTTAATTCATTATTCGTTTCATTTTTCTTAGTACCAGACACTACTACTTCGTTTAAAGCATTAATGCTTTCTTCTAAACCAATGTCTAAGGACACTTCTTTACCCGAAGTAACTTGCACGTTTGGTAATACAATTTCTTTATAACCTAAAAAGGTAATTTTTAAATCGTAACGCCCAGGCGCCATTTCTGTTAATTTAAATTTCCCATCCATATCGGTAGCCGTACCTTTTATTGGATTAGAACCTAAAACGACAATACTTACACCAGGTAAAGATGATTGTGCTTGTTTATCAATAACGGTTCCTTTTATGGTTTGCGTTGGATTTTGTGCTTTTATAGGATTTAGCTGTGTTAATCCTATCAGTGCTAATGTGGTAATAAAATATTTTATCATGAGGTTTTGTTTTATGATACAATAGTACAGTGTAATAAAACCATCCAAAAGGCAAAACCTATGAGTTGTTGAATTTAACCCTTGAGTTGTTAAAGAACTTATTAATACTGTGAGATTTTAAAAGAATTGTTTTTTCGCTGCACCCCGACATCTGGAGGGTCTGGCTGTGACTGCAAGTCCTAGAAGCGTTGTTGGCTTTTTGCTTGTATCGATTACGCGGAGTATAATTTTATTCGGAGGTCTATATCCCTCAAACATTTAGTTCCCTGATTTCTAAGACATTAAATTAATTGCTATAAAACGTAGCAAAACAAACCTCCATTATGTAGTAATTTTAATTATTCAAATAAGGAGATGGAAAGAACAATTGTGCATATGGATTTGGATAGCTTTTTTATTTCGGTAGAAAGGTTGATGGATTCTTCATTAATTGGGAAACCTGTTATTGTTGGTGGTTCTTCTGATAGAGGCGTTGTAGCCTCTTGTAGTTATGAAGCTCGTAAGTTTGGTGTACATTCTGCCATGCCTACCCGAATGGCAAAGCAATTGTGTCCGCATGCCATTTTTATTAGGGGTGATATGGACCAATATTCCAAACATTCAAATATTGTTACTCAAATTATTGAAAATGAAGCGCCTTTGTTTGAAAAGGCAAGCATTGATGAGCATTATTTAGAAATAACAGGAATGGATAAGTATGTAAAAAATAGCATGCTTTGGACTCATGAATTAAGAGAGAAAATAATCAAAGAAACTGGCTTGCCAATTTCTTTTGGACTATCAGAAAACAAAACGGTTTCTAAAATTGCTACGAGCGAATCTAAACCAAATGGAGAAAAACAAATACTACATGGTTTAGAAAAAAGCTTTTTAGCTCCTCTAACTATTAGAAAGATACCAGGCATAGGAGAAAAAACTAATTCTATTTTACAAAAAATGGGTATCTCAAAAATTGAGACTATTCAAAATATGCCCATGATTGCCATGCAACGCGTTTTGCAAGATAATGGGGCGACTATATGGCGCAAGGCAAATGGCATTGACAAAAGTCCTATAGAGCCATTTACAGAGCAAAAAAGCATGAGCAAGGAAACAACCTTTGATAAAGACACAACAAACGCACAACAGTTGCAAAATGTAATTGTAGCAATGATTGATGGTTTAGCGTTTGATTTAAGAAAACAAAAGAAAGTAGCTGGCTGTATTACTATTAAATTAAAATATTCTGATTTTCAAACTCACACGTTTCAAGCAACAATACCCTATACTGCATCAGATCATGTGCTATTACAAAAAGCAACTGAACTCTTTAATAAAAACTATAACCGCCGAATTTTAATAAGATTGATTGGCGTTAAGTTTAGCAATTTGGTTTCGGGTTTTAATCAAATTAATTTATTTGATGATACTGAGGAAAAAATTAATTTATACAATGCCCTTGATAAAATACGTTTACGATTTGGCGAAAAGTCTATTGGCAGAGCTGTTGGAATAAAAGAGAAAAAAGATACAAACGAACATGATACTTAATGGCCACTCTTATTACAGTTTGAGGTATGGCACATTAGCTATTAAAGAATTAATAGAAATTGCCAAAACCAACCAGTACAATAGTATTGCGTTAACTGATATTAATAACACATCAGGTATTTTACATTTTGTAAAAGCCTGTTATGACAATAGCATTAAACCAATTGTAGGTGCTGAATTTAGAAAAGGAGATGAGTTGTTATTTGTAGCCATAGCAATCAATAATGAAGGTTTTAAAGAAATTAATGAACTCTTAACATTAACCAATTTAACTGGCGTGCCTTATCCTGAAAAGCCAGTGTTTGAAAATTGTTACGTGATTTACCCTTATGGTAATATTAACTTTCCTTTAAAAGACAATGAATACATTGGTGTAAGGCTTGGCGACTTGAATAAAATTTTAGTTGAAAAGAAATCTATTCAAAAAAAATATGTTATTCTTCAAAGTTCGACCTACAAAAACAAAGCAGGATATTTAATTCATAAAAAATTAAGGGCTATTGACCTTAATTTATTGTTTGAGCAATTGAGACCAGAAAATCATGCGCGAAATGATGAATACATTGTGCCAAAACAAAAGCTATTAGAGTATTTTGATGCGTTTCCGCATATTATACAAAACACTAAAAAGCTGTGTACCATTGCCACTTTTGATTATGACTTTAAAGAAATTAAAAACAAAAAAACCTATACTGGGAACGAATATGAAGACAAGCTATTACTTGAAAAGTTAGCCTTTGAGGGATTAGCTTTTAGATACTCTAAATCAAACCGTGTGGCATTGGAGCGTGTGCGCAAAGAATTAGAGATTATAAGTGAATTGGGGTTTTGTTCTTACTTTTTAATTACTTGGGATATTATACAATATACGTGGAGTAAACAGTATTATCATTATGGCAGAGGAAGTGGGGCAAATAGTATTGTTGCTTACTGTTTGCGAATAACTGATGTTGACCCTATTGAACTGAATTTATATTTTGAACGGTTCTTAAATCCTAAACGTAAATCGCCACCCGATTTTGATATTGACTTTAGTTGGAAAGATAGAGATGCCGTTTATGATTATATTTTTGAAAGATATGGCACAAAACATACTGCTTTATTGGGTGCTATGGTTACGTTTCAGGATAGGTCTATTATTAGAGAAATGGGTAAGATACATGGTTTACCAAAAGAAGACATTGATAGATTAATAAAATATCCTACATCGCCTTTAAACGATACTAAAATTTGCAGAGAAATATTAGCGCAATACGATGCTATTGCCGATAACCCTAGCATACGCAGTATTCATGCAGGAGGTGTGTTGATTTCGGAAGAACCTTTAACGTATTATACGGCTTTAGATATGCCACCAAAAGGCTATCAAACCACACAGTTTGATATGCACATTGCGGAAGATGCAGGTTTTGAAAAACTGGATATTTTGAGTCAGCGTGGATTGGGGCATATTAAAGAAGCGAGGGATTTGGTTTTAAAAAATAAAGGCATTACCGTTGACATTCATCAAATAGAAAAATTTAAAACAGATGAAGCTTGTAATAAACTATTAGTTAGTGGCAACACAACTGGTTGTTTTTACATTGAAAGTCCTGCGATGCGCATGTTGATTAGGAAATTGTTGTGCGATAATTATTTAACCTTAGTTGCTGCCAGTTCAGTTATTAGACCAGGTGTTGCAAGAAGTGGTATGATGGGTTCATTTATTGAACGGCATCGTAAACTAAAAAAGGTTGAATACTTGCACCCAATTATGCAAGAGCAATTGGAGGAAACCTACGGCGTAATGGTTTATCAAGAAGATGTTTTAAAAATTGCTCATCACTTTGGCGGATTAGATTTATCGGATGCCGATGTGTTGAGACGAATGATGAGTGGGAAATCTCGTAACGAAAAACAATTTAAAGAAATAGAACAAAAGTTTTTTAAGTATTGTGAAAAACAAAAATACCCCGAAGGGATTGCGCTAAAAGTATGGAAACAAATAGAATCGTTTGCAGGTTATAGCTTTGCCAAAGGGCATTCGGCAAGTTATGCCGGAGAGAGTTATCAAAGTTTGTATTTAAAAGCGTACTATCCTTTAGAGTTTATAGTAGCTGTATTAAATAATTTTGGTGGATTTTATAGTACTCGTATTTATGTGAATGAAGCTCGTAAATTGGGTGGAATTGTTCATTTACCATGCGTGAATAATAGTATTTATACAACTACCCTTTACGACGATAACATTTACTTAGGATTTATTTTAATAAAATCGTTAGGCGAAACTATTTCACATAAAATTGTGAAAGAACGAGAGGCAAATGGAAACTATACCTCTTTAGATAATTTTAAGCTACGAACACACATATCCTTAGAACAACTGATTATACTGATTAGAATTGATGCCTTTAGATTTACTAAGCAAGATAAACGAGAGTTGTTGTGGGAGGCTCATATGCTTTATAATCCATCTAATTTAAAACGTAAAGATGTGTCGTTAAGTATGTTTGAGGAACCTGCTGTGAAATGGAAATTGCCAAAGCTAGAAAAGAATAAAATTGAAGATGCGTATGATGAAATGGAACTATTGGAGTTTCCTGTAACCTTAAGCGAATTTGATTTATTGAAAACAAAATCGAGAGGAGATTGCAAAGCAAACGACTTAATAAAAATAATAGGTAAAAAAGTAAGAATGATTGGTAATTATGTAACCCATAAACCAGTTAGAACTTCCAATAGTAAACTTATGGCCTTTGGCACATTTTTAGATTATGAAGGCAATTACTTTGATACAACACATTTCCCTATAAGCTTTAAGGAATTTCCGTTTAAAGGTTGGGGCGTGTACTTAGTGTTAGGCAAAGTAGTTGAAGAGTTTGGTGTACCGAGTATTGAAGTTGAAAAAATGGCAAAACTGGACATTGAAACAGACAAAAGATTTAGTTAATTATTTGGGCGTTACCCGCCAGTTGGCGGGTCGGGCTTTACACTACAATCTTTTTATTCGTGCCTCATAAAAAGGATTTTCGTTTCAATCCCTAACGCAAAAAAACGAGAAAAAACAATTAAATTTACAACACAATGTGTTACAACGTATCAACCAAAAAAGTAAGTAAGGAAACAGAAAAGCAATTTAAGGCTAAAAAAGATCCTGAAATTGTTTTGCCAAGCAATTACTATCTATCAGGTTTTACACAACCCTTAGTGCCAATAATAAGTGCCAAAAACCCTGAAATAATAACTGCTTTTAACTGGGGCTTAATACCTGATTTTTGTAAAAATGAGTTAGATGCCAAAGACATGCAGCTTAAAACATTAAATGCAAAAAGTGAAACTGTATTTACTTTGCCCTCATTTAAAAATTCGATAAGAGAAAAAAGATGTTTGGTACTTGTTGATGGATTTTATGAATGGCGTACTATTGGCAAACAAAAGTATCCCTACTTTATACATTACAAGGATAGCGAGGTATTTGCCATGGGTGGCATTTTTAATGATTGGGTAAATAAACAAACTGGTGAAGTAAAACATACGTTCTCAATTATTACAACACCATCTAATGCCCTCATGAGTAAAATACATAACGAAAAAATGCGCATGCCATTTATATTACCTAAAGGAATGGAGCATCAATGGTTAAACCAAAACTTAAAAGACAACGAAATTGTTGACCTAATGAAACCGCTTGCAGAAGGCGAGTTAATGGCAAACACCATATCAAAACTGATTACTAATAAAAATAAAAACCCTGATACAGCTGAGGTTCAAATGGAATTTGAATATCCTGAATTAGCTTTTATTGATGCCTTAGAATAAGTAATTATTGATTTCTTTTGTCTCTTCATTATTCCCTTTTGTTTTACCTACATTAACAATCCATTGATTTATATCGACAGCTCTTACAGTGCTTTTATCAATTCTTTTAACGCCGATAGTTACACGCATGTAAATAAGCACTTGGCTGTTTGTCGAGATTTTTGCTCTTTTTTACATAAAAAAGAATTGACATTTTATTTTGCATTTTGACACCTTTTATATTGGTTAAAGTTAGGTTCAATCAATACGCTAGTCAAGACCTACAATTTTTGTACTGCTTGATACCAAAGGGACACAGAGTAATTCGGTGCTCTTTTCAGTCGGGAAATTCGGGAGCACCGAATTGACCACCTAAGCGATACGAATCAATGCTAATTTGAAAAAGTACAAAAACGAAAAAGCCCCTAAAACATACGTTTTAGGGGCTTTCGGTTTGCTTTGTTAAGCTTTTTGCGGAGAAGGAGGGATTCGAACCCTCGGAACAGTTTCCCGTTCGCATGTTTAGCAAACATGTCCTTTCGGCCACTCAGGCACCTCTCCATCTCTATTAATTTAAATAGAGACTGCAAATTTATTCTTTTTTTTAAATAATGAAAATATAAATGAAAAATTTATTTATTTAAGTACATTTAGTTTATGAATCTAATCAAATTATTTGGCTTAACAAGCTGTTTATTAGCTCTTAATTGGGGTTGTAATAAACCCATAAAAAATAACATTTTAGTATCGCATTGTGTTAGTGAGCCCGATGATTTACACCCAACTAACGGTGCATCTGCTACTAGAGCCGAAATAAATTTATATATACATGCCAGTTTATTAAAATTAGATTATAAAACAGGGCAACTAATACCTTGTTTAGCAACCTCATTACCTCAAACATCTGCAGATGGATTAAATTACACGTTTGAACTAAAACCCGATATTACATGGGACGATAACAAACCTATTACTGCCGAAGATGTTGTTTTTACTTCAAAAGCAAGTAAATGCTTACTTACTAATAATCCTGGATTAAAGCCTTATTGGGAAAACATTAAACAAATTACGATTGACTCTAAAAACAATAAAAAATTTACCGTTACTATGAAACGTAACTATATATTGAATTCTTGGTTTTGGACTGATTTTCCAATCATTGAACAAATGTTTTATGATTCAAAAAATACATTATCTAATTTTTCAGAAACCAATTTAACTGATTCTGTTTTTATAAAAAATCATCCCGAAATAGAAACATGGGCCAAGGAATTTAATGATCCAAAATACTACTCTAACCCTAATTTTATAAGCGGAGCTGGTCCATACAAAATCACAAATTGGGAAAAAGGCATATCACTTACCCTTGAAAAAAAACAAAAACACTGGACTATAAATTATCCTAACCAATGGTTTGCACAAGCCCATCCTGATAAAATTATATTTAAACTTAATAACAACAATGCCTCTACCCTACTCGAGTTAAAAAATAATTTAATTGATGTTAGTACCGGTGTGGATTTTGCAAGTTTTACTGAGTTAATGAATGACGAAAAATTTAAAGAAACTCATCTCGTGTCGCTGGCAGACTCATACAATTATATGTATATCGCTATAAATACTAAGCCAGATGGAGTAAAACGGAAAACATTATTTAATGATGTTAAGGTTCGTAAAGCTTTAGCAATGCTTACGCCATATGATCAAATAAATAAAATTATATATAACAATAATAATAAACGTTGTGTTGGTCCAATATCATCAAACAAATCCGATTTTAATTCTGATTTAAAACCTGTAGAATATAATATCGAAAATGCAGTAAAATTACTAGAAGCAGCCGGCTGGAAAGACACAGATAATGATCAGATATTAGATAAAATAATTAATGGAAAAAAAACACCATTAGAATTCGATCTAAATTTTTTATCGTCGCAAAAACAATGGGAAGATATGGCAAAACAAATTGCCGAAAGTATGAGTAAGGCTAAAATATTTGCTCGCTTAAATCCAGTTGACTATAATGATTTTTTAAACTCGATGATGAGCCATGATTTTGATTTAAGTATAGGTGCATGGCAAAGTAATGCACAACCCGAAGATTTTTCTCAACTATGGAGTTATAACTCTTGGAAATCAAATGGCTTAAACTTTACTGGATATGGTACTCCACAAACTGATGCTTTAATTGATAGTATTAATTCATCTATTAGCGAAAAAGAGCGAGTAAGCCTCTCTAAAAAATTCCAAAAAATGGTTTATGATGAACAACCGTATATCTTTTTATTTTCGCAAACTCGCAGAGTTGTTATTAATAAAAAATGGGCTAACATTGAGTTGTATACCGAATCACCATGTATATTATTAAATACTTTAAATCTTAAATAACGATGTTAAAATTTATACTAAAAAAAATTGTTTGGATTATACCGACGTTATTTTTAGTAACACTTTTTAGTTTTTTCTTATTATCAAAATCGCCTGGTGATGCGGCAACAAATTTAGTTTTACATCATAAAAATGGGCAAAATCAATCCATCAAATCCATTAATTTGCAAAAAGAATTTTGGCGAAATCAGTTAGGATTAAATGTGCCCTTATTTTACTTTACGGTATGTAAAGCCTATGAGCCAGATAGTTTGTTTCAAATTTATGATAAAGAAAAATTTAAAATTGCAAAATCAATCCTAGATGCTAAATATGCTACATCATACAAAAAATTTATTCCAAAAATAATATGGCACGGTTTTAAAAACCAGTACCATCGTTGGCTATTTGGTTTTAAAAACTGTAATGGTATTATTCGTGGCGATTTCGGACTATCCTATAAAAAAAATGAGCCTGTTATTTCTATCATCAAACAAAAAATAAAATGGTCAATATTACTATCATTTTTAGCAATTGTCATCGCATATTTAATAAGCATACCATTAGGATTGAAAATGATATTGAATCCAAATAATGCGAAATATAACTTTTTAGAAAAAATATTTTTTGTTTTATATGCCTTACCCGAATTTATAGTTGCCGTTTTATTATTAGTAATTTTTGCAAATCCAGATATACTATCTATACTTCCTCCCTCTGGTATCAAACCTGTACAAGGCTACTCATCCAATTCATATTTTAGTAAACTTTACGAAACGTTACCTTATTTAATTTTACCTATTATTTGTTACACTTATTCATCTCTTGCTTTTATTACAAAAGTTACAACTACTTCTTTATCTGAACAACTCAGTTTCGATTATATCAAAACAGCTCGCGCAAAAGGATTATCGCTAAAACAGATTATAACAAAACATGCTTTAAAAAACAGTTTATTTCCTTTAATTACTGTATTTACAAGTATTTTCCCAAGCATTATTGGTGGCTCAATAATTATCGAAAGTATTTTTACAATTCCTGGTTTAGGTTTAGAAACAGTTAATGCCATCGTAGCTCACGATTATCCAATTGTAATTGCAGTTGTTTTAATTAGCGCACTGCTTACCTCTTTTAGCTATGTATTAGCCGATATTTTATATATGATTTTTGATCCACGAATAAAATTTAAAAGTTAATCGTGATAAAATTTTACTCAACATATAAATTATTTGTAACGAAACGTAAACAACATAAGCGTTTAAATTTTGCCTATAAAACCCTATTTGCATTTATCATCATTGCGTTGTTTGCACCTTTATTATCAAACGATAAACCATTATTCGTTATCTATAAAAGCACTATTTTATTTCCAGCTTTTTCTTTAAAAAATGAACTAATAATTAATAACGACACCATTAATTATAATATGGGTAAAGAATGGAAATTAATAGAAACCAATTTCTCTATTTTTCCACTGTGTGCCTATTCTCCAAATACAATTGATGCAGATAATGCACCAAGAGTTGGACCGTTTACAAGACAAATATTAACATTAAAAAATAAATCTATTATTGATTTACCTTTTAAATATAGGCATTGGTTGGGAACAACTCAAAATGGAACTGATGTATTATCTGGTTTAATTTATGGAGCACGAGTAACATTATTAATAGGTTTTTTCGCCATGTTATTAGCAACATTAATCGGCTTGTTTTTAGGAGCTATTGCAGGGTATTATTCCAAAGATGCATTTACAACAACCCCTTTTCAAACATTATTTATCGTAATAGGACTTTTATTAGGTTGCTTTTACGCTTTTATTGTTAGAGATAACAATTTGTCTTCAGCCTTTGAAATAGGTGGAATCGAACTTATTATTTCGGTTTTAATAACCATTCTTCTTCCCATATCTTTTGTTTATGTATTTAGTAAACTTGGTTCTGCGATAGATTATAAACTAGCACTAAAAAAACAATTTCATATTCCTTTAGATGGATTTATTTCTGAAATTATTAAAGTACTAAGCTCTATTCCAGCCATATTATTAATCCTTGCCATTACAGCCATTGGCAAACCATCTCACGCCTTACTTATCTTAATTATTGCACTTTTAGGGTGGATAAACATTGCTCGTATAACTCGTGCTGAGTATATAAAAGCAACACAGTTTGATTACGTTACAGCCTGCAAAGCATTTGGCATGAGCAATTTTAAAATTATGTTTTCACAAATACTACCCAATGTAATACCAATTATTTTAGTGCCGGTTATTTTTGGCATAACAAGTACTGTTTTACTTGAATCAACATTATCTTTTTTGGGAGTTGGTGTTCCAATAAATATTGTTACTTGGGGAAGTTTACTAAATGAAGCACGTAATTATTATCAAGCTTGGTGGTTAGTTGTTTTTCCAACTAGTTGCTTATTACTACTTACCTTAAGTTTAAATTATTTTGGTGATTTTTTATCAAAAAAATAGTTTTTGAATAAAATAACAATTTATTTTGACGTTAAAGCAAACAATTTCAATAAAATTATATTAAACTATTAACAATTTATCATACATTTGTTATAAACAATTAATATTTTTTATGAAGCATTTAATTACAATTTTAGCCTTAGGGAGCTTTAGTTCATTTTATTCTCAAATATCAATTACATCAAATATTCCAAATACATTTAGTTCTGGATCCGCAACGCCTGTGGACGTGAAAATTAACAAAGGTACAATTGGCAATTTCGCTAAATATCAAATGGATCTTCCTATGGGCTATGTAGTTACAGCCAGCGAATTAAAAGGCGGAAATTTTACATTTGAAAATCAGCGCGCTAAAATCGTTTGGGTATCCATGCCAAGCGAAGCTGAATTTACTGTAAAATTTAATATTCAAGCAAGTTCAAATGCAGCAACGAGTGGAAGTATTACTCAAAAATTATTTTATTTAGAAAATAACGAGAAAAAAGAATTTGAAGCGGGTGCCATTACCATTGGAGCTGAAGGCTCTGTAGCTGCTAATACTCCTGCGACAACCGAAGTTGTTGCGGTAACCCCTCCAAAAGAAGAAGTGAAAACTCAAACTCCACCACCAGTTGAAGAAGTAAAACCTATTGATGCTCCTGTTAAAGAAACTGTTTCGGAACCTGTAAAAACAGTTGTTAAAGAGCCAGTTAAAGAAACAGTCGCAAAAACGACTACTGCACCAAAAGAAACTACAGCTCCAAGTAATACTACTGCAAAAACAGTAGCATCTTCAACTGCTGAAGCTGGAATAGTTTATAAAATTCAATTAGGCGCATTTACTTCTGAGCCATCTAAAGGCAGATTCGTAAAAGCTGGAAAAGTTACAATTGAATTAGTTAATGGATTATATAAAGTTACAACTGTAAATAATTTTAATTCTAGAGAAGAAGCCATTAAATACAAGGATCAGTTATCTGGTAAAGGTTTCGAAGGTTTGTTTTTAGTAAAAATTCAAAACGGAAAACGTATTAATTAGTTTTTTTATTACCTTGTCCTAGCAATTTTTGCTAACCTTTTTAAACTGAAAAAATATGATAAACCCAACAACTAAATATAAATTTACTTGTTGGGTTGTTTTTTTTAATATAGTATTTGTTCTAAATACTAGTGCTCAACAATATCCTTGGTGGACACAAAACAGAAGTAATCAGTATGTTAACAATCCCGCTTTTTGTGGATCAAAACGAATTATTGATTTTAGGATGAATTATCGCAACCAATGGGTTGGTTTTGATGGCGCTCCTAAAACATACTTATTATCGCTTCACTCCCGAATATTAAAAGGTAAATTAGGATTAGGAGGCTTTATGTTTAAGGATGAAATTGGGGCATTTCGCAGTTATTACAGCGCAGTTTCGGCAGCTTTTCACCTTCGATTTCCAGACTCCGAATTATCTGTTGGAATACAAGGTAATATGAATTCTCAAAATTTGATTGGCTCAAAAATGACAATCAGAAATCAACAAGATAAGGCGGTAGATTTAACCTTAACCGATAGAGTTTTAGGTTTTGATGGCAGTTTTGGAATTGCTTATTATAATGATCGATTTCATTTAGCGGTTGCAGGAACCAACCTGGCAGGAACAACCCTAAAACATTATAAAAACGATACCCTTAAAAAAAGTAAATTTATTGATGCTGCTCATTATAACCTATCAGGCGGCTATAATTTTAGCGAAAACACTGATTTCATTTTCGAAAACACACTATTTGCGGTATTTGTTCCTGGAGTGCCTCCATCGTTTGATTATACATTACGATTACATATTATGAATCAGATAATGACTGGAGCTAGTATTCGATTTGGAGATGCCATTGCGCTTCATTTAGGCTATACTATTAAAGATCAATTTCAAATATCCTATTCGTACGATTTTATAACCTCAAAACTCAGTAAATTTACATCAGGTTCTCACGAAGTAAAATTAGTGTTCTCTTCAAATATCGGTCGAGATTCAAAAAAAAGAGGACAAAACAATACTTTTATTCGACAAAAATACAAATACCTCATATAAAATTTTGAAATAAGCGTTAAATGTTGTAACTTTAAGTTACTAACCTTTTAAAATCTACAGCTTATGAACTTTGCAGTGATAGATTTAGGAACTAACACATTTAATTTACTCATATCTGAGAAATTAGATGATAACACTTTCTCGAAAATATTTAACACAAAAATTGCTGTTAAATTAGGAGAAGGCACTATCAATAATGGCTATATTGATGATATTCCATACCAAAGAGGGATAGATGCTTTAAAAAAATACAACGAATATATTATACAATTTAATGTTGAACAAGTTTATGCATTTGGCACTTCAGCATTACGAACGGCATCAAATGGTAAAGAATTTATTAAAGATGCGAAACTTATTTGTGGCATTGATATCGAATTAATTGATGGAGAAGAAGAGGCTGATTTAATTTATTATGGCAACAAAATGGCTGTAAAAATGGGTGATGAAATTTCACTTATTATGGATATCGGCGGTGGCAGTACAGAATTTATATTAGCAAACAATCGGCAAATATTTTGGAAACAAAGTTTTATGCTAGGCGCTGCTAGATTGCTTTGTAAATTTAAACCTTCTAATCCTATCACTAAAAACGAAATTGAACTTTTTAACAGTTATTTAAGTAGCGAATTGCAGCCTTTATTTGATGCCATCAAACAATTTAAACCTACTGAATTAATAGGTTCTTCGGGTGCGTTTGATTCGGTTGCAGAAATGATATGTCAACAATTTAATGAACCCGAATTATGCAGAGAAATGTCCGAACATAATATATCATTAGAATATTACCACAAAATTTACGATTTAATAATTGCCTCAACTCTCGAAGAACGATTAAAAACAAAAGGATTAATTGAAATGCGAGCGGATATGATGGTAATATCCATGTTATTGATTGATTTTATTGTAAAAAACTTCGAAGTGCACAAAATACGTGTATCAGATTACTCATTAAAAGAAGGCGTAATTTCAAAAAAATTGGGATTAAAAGTTGCCTAATCTTATATTTACAACATGATTGTAAATAGTGCATATACTATCTGTGTAAAAAACGAACTATCGCCTGCTGATATAAAAAAAGGTAATTGGTTAGTTATTATGTATGCCAAAAGAATCCCTCCACATATAGGCATATTTATTAATGGAAAATATAGCTCACTTACCATAAAAGGACACGAAATTAATATTGATTCTAATGTTATATTAAAAATAATACAACAAAAAAAAACAGAAACACTTTTTGTAAAATTAATCAATCATCCAGTGTTTAGTTATGATTTTCAAAGAGAAGTGTTTCATCAATATCTTATGCAGTTTCCTTATGTAGAGCATAATGTAGCAACTTGCTTAAGTCCTATAAAACTATATTTGCAGGAGTTTTATGCTTTGCAATTAATTGAAAATGAATTGTTATTTGAACTTATTGAGCGGTTAAAACAAAATAATTATATCGAAAACATTTACTCATTAAATTTACCTGAAACAATAACCGAAAAATATTTTCAGTTTAATATTTATACTAACGAGCAGTTACAAAACGAAATAAAACTTATAAGAATTACAAATTATTAACTAATGTTTATTAAAGGCGATATTATATTCTTTAGGGCACTAGAACCAACTGATTTGGAGCTTTTGTATGTTTACGAAAATGACACTTCCATTTGGAATATCAGTAATACACAAACCCCATTTAGTAAGTATACCTTAAAACAATATTTAGAAATATCTCATCAGGATATTTATACCAACAAACAATTACGATTAATGATTTGTACCAATAAATCCAAAACCCCAGTTGGTACTATCGATTTATTTGATTTCGATCCACAGCATCATCGTGCAGGAGTTGGCATATTAATTTTTAATGAGTTCCGAAAACAAGGCTTAGGTTTGGAATCTATCAAATTATTAAAAGAATATTGTTTCACTTATCTTCACTTAAATCAATTGTTTTGTAACATTAGTGAATCTAATCTAGATAGTATAAAACTATTTGAAACTTGTAATTTTGAAAAAATTGGGATTAAAAAACAATGGAATAAAACTCATTTAAATACCTTCGAAAATGAAATTATGTATCAATGTTTTCAATAAAAATTAAATAATGAAAAACTTATTTATTACAGGCATTGGAACAAACGTTGGTAAAACAGTAATCTCTGCCATTTTCACAGAGTCGCTCAAAGCCGATTATTGGAAACCCATACAAAGTGGCACAGACGAAGGCAAAGATTCTGATACAATAAAAAACTTAATTAGTAATTCATCATCACAAATTTACCCCGAATCTTATTTATTAAAAGCTCCATTATCCCCTAATATTGCCGCTAAAATTGAAGGTATTGAAATAGATTTAGATAAAATTTTGCTTCCTGAAACATCTAATAATTTAATTATAGAAGGTGCTGGTGGATTACTTGTGCCTATTAACAATACCCATTTTGTAATTGATATAGCAAAGAAATTTAATTGTGACATCGTATTAGTTATTAGTGACTATTTAGGTTGTATCAATCACACATTATTATCTCTTTATTATTTAAACCAACAGCAATATAACATATATGCAATCGTTTTTAATGGTAATTTTAATACCGAAGTAAAAAGCTCCATTTTAAACTTTTGTAAAAACATTAAAACTATTGATATTCCAAGCATTGAATTATTATCAAAGGAAACCATTCTACATAACGCTAATCTTATTTAAAATTCAAATAGGATTGTTATCTTTACCTAATAAAAGGAAGTATTTATGATAAAGCCAATAAGATTAATTGAAGTTAAAAGTGAAATTGGTGCGGGTACAAGAGGCGCTAGTATGGGTGTTGATGCCATAAAAATTGCTGCCTTAGATTTTGGAAGTAATTTTTTTAAAAAATTTAAATCAATTGAAATACAACACGAAAATCAATTATTGTTAGAGCCAGTTGTAAATGATTATGCAAAGCGTATTAAAGGTGTACATACTTTAAACGTTAGACTTGCAGAAGTAATTAAAGACACTTTGATAAAGGATGAGATACCAATTGTTTTGGCTGGTGACCACAGCTCTGCATTAGGAACCATTAGCGGTATTAAAATGGCTTACCCAAAAAAACGTATTGGTGTAATTTGGATTGATGCACACGCAGATATTCATACTCCTTATACAACACCTAGTGGTAATATGCATGGTATGCCTATTGCGTGTTTGTTAAATGAAGATAACAAAGAACGCCAGCAAAATAAACCTGATGATGAAACTGTTGAATATTGGGAAAAGTTAAAAAATATTGGCGGTATTTGTCCGAAAATAAATTACAACGATTTAGTATATATTGCCTTGCGGGATTTTGAGCCTCAGGAAGAATTTTTAATTAAGAAAAATAAAGTTCGTGTATTTAATTTACAAGAAATTCGTAAAAAAGCTGTAGAGCGTGTAGCGATTGAATCTTTAAACTATTTAGATCATTGCGATATTGTTTACGTAAGTTTTGATGTAGATAGTATGGATAGCCGTATTAGTAGTGGTACTGGTACTCCTGTTCCTAATGGTATTACTGAAAAAGAAGCTGGTAATTTAATTTATTACATTATGCGTAGTAAAAAAATAGTATGTTTCGAAATGGTTGAAATTAATCCTACACTCGACAAAGAAAATTTAATGGCCGAAAATGCTTTTGAAATTTTACAGAAAGCAACCAATCAATTAAATAACGATTTTTAATAAAAAAAGCAGTTCAATAGAACTGCTTTTTTGTTACTAAATTTCAAATATGCTGTCCTCTTAGTTTTCCTATAACCCAATAAAAAAAGGGAGCTAATGCTCCCTTTTAGTTTTTAATATTCATCTTCGTTAAAAAAGAAATCGTCTTTTGTAGGATAATCTGGCCAAATTTCTTCAATGGTTTCGTAAGCATCGCCTTCATCTTCCATTTCTTGTAAATTTTCTATAACCTCCATTGGAGCACCCGAACGAATCGCAAAATCAATTAATTCATCCTTAGTTGCTGGCCAAGGCGCGTCTTCTAACCATGATGCTAATTCTAATGTCCAATACATAATTTTTGTGTTTTAATTTTAATGCAAAAGTAAAATTTTTATTGAATTATACTAATTTTAATACTTAAAAATCACAGAAAATTAATAGACTAGTTATTGATTGATAATCAGACAGATAGTAACTAAATTTTAAATTCTTTCCCGAAAATTTCACCGTTATTTGTATTCACTACCAATTTATAATTGCCTTTTTTTAAATCAGCAATTTTAAAATTTGTTTGAATATCAGTTGGAGTCTCACTAACCCAGCGACCAATTTTAGCCGATACCTGAGTTCCATTTTCATCAATTATATAACAATACGAATAGCAAACCATTGGCGCATTCACTTGTATATCAGCCATAAAACTAACTGGCTTATTAGTTACATCACCATAATTAGAGACTCTGGTACGCTTCAGCATCGTGTACCAAGGTAAAGACTCTCCTTTTAGTTTTGCAACAAAACGTCTCAATAT
The DNA here is from genome assembly GCA_043719555.1 of Bacteroidota bacterium. GTDB lineage: Bacteria > Bacteroidota > Bacteroidia > B-17B0 > Aurantibacillaceae > UBA4416. The sequence continues at coordinate 20,512 of JAYSTR010000161.1, forward strand.
TTCAGCAACCGAATCGTTGGCACTGGTAACGTTAGCGGTTGGCTCATTATCACTAATTGCCCAAACAGCGTTTTGCTGAATGTTGTCATCAAATTTCGTTTTATTTAAATAACGAGCTAGCTGTACTAAATTAGAATCGGCCAATTTTCCATTAGTAAAGGGAATTCCTTTGATTGGTCCGCCTTTAGTAGCTTCACAACAATATCCTTTTACGTGAAATATCTTTTGAGACTTTGGCGCCACAACAAAAATTTGCTCTTGTGTAATAAACACATCCTGATAATCATTTTTTCCACCATCAGAATTAAAGCGCCAACCAGCTGGAAGTAAGAGCGCCAAAGTATCTCTGCTAAAATTATTAATGGTATAATCTAACTCTAAGCCTCCGGTACATAAAGCCTTGGCAATAATGGCTTTTTTATTAAAAGCTTGTTGTAAGTTTAATTTGGTTTTTGTAGCTAATCCATTTATAGATATGAGTACAAAACTTAAAACAATTGTTTTTCTGATAGATATCATAACGCCTCCCTTTTTTATATAATGCATAAAATATACTTTCGTTACATTGTTATTGTAATTCAAAATACATATCTTGCTATTAAATTATTTGAACTATACTTAACCAAAACATTTTATGAATTTAAAAGGTCGATTAATAGGAATGAGTTTCTTACAATTTTTTATTTGGGGAGCTTGGCTTATAACTGTTGGTAATTATTGGTTTGGCACAAAACAATGGAGTGGAGCCGAATTTGGAACTATTTTCACTACATTAGGAATTGCATCTATAGCAATGCCTGCCTTAATTGGAATTATTGCAGATAGATTAATTAATGCTGAAAAACTTTATGGAGTTTTGCATATTTTGGCAGGAATTGCTATAGCTTTTTTATCAAGAGCGCAAAGCCCATCAGAATTCTATTGGACAATGTTAGTAGCGATGCTTTGTTATATGCCTACTATTCCTTTATCAAACTCAGTAGCCTACACCATTCTAAAAAACAATAACTACGATGTTGTAAAAGTTTTTCCACCAATACGTGTGTGGGGTACGGTTGGTTTTATAGTAGCGATGTGGATTACCAATTTAACAGGAAATAAAGCATCGGTTAATATGTTTTATATATCAGCACTGGCTTCAATTGTATTAGGTATTTATTCGTTTACTTTACCTCAATGTCCTCCACAAAAATTAATTGATGATAATGCATCCTTTGCAAAAAAATTAGGCTTAGATGCTTTTAAATTATTTGGCACATATAAAATGGCCTTATTCTTTATTTTTTCAATGTTTTTGGGCGCTGCCTTACAACAAACAAATATGTATGGAGATGTATATTTATCAGAGTTTGAAAAAATTCCAGAGTACGCAGATTCTATTGTAGTGAAGTATTCAACCATCATCATGTCTATTTCTCAAATTTCGGAAACGTTATTTATTTTAGCCATTCCTTTCTTTTTAAAACGATTTGGCATTAAACAAGTCATGCTTATTAGCATGCTTGCTTGGGTATTACGCTTTGGTTTATTTTCTTTTGGAAATCCAACTGATGGATTATGGATGATTATTACATCATGTATAGTATACGGTATGGCTTTTGATTTTTTCAATATCTCTGGTTCGTTATTTATTGAAACAACTACTGATTCTAAAATACGTTCATCGGCTCAAGGATTATTTATGATGATTAGTAATGGATTTGGAGCAGTAATAGGAAGTAAAGTGAGTGGTTATTTAATTCAAACGTTTTATACAAACGAAAATAACATCCGCGATTGGCATAGTATCTGGTTAGTATTTTCGATATATTCAGCTGTAATTGCTATTTTATTTGCATTACTTTTTAAACACAAACATAATCCGCAGGAAGTAGAAAATTTCAATCATTAACCTTTAAAATAAACAAACCCACTAATAATTAAATCAATAACTAAAAACAAAATTTATGATACACTTAAACA
>JAYSTR010000162.1:0-22275 GCA_043719555.1 Bacteroidota bacterium
TTGCATCAGCGGTTCCATGCATTGAGCAAAAAGGCACATCACCTGCTTCTAACCAGCCATATCTACCTAACGCACCGCATAAATTAATTACACCTTTTATTTTTTCTGAGTAACAAGGATTTCCGCTATTACCCTGTAAACCCCCTAATGCACTAACTACAGGCTCGCTAATAATAGACTCATATTGGCAAGTTTTTTTTAAATAGGCTTGATGAAGTGCAGTAACTGCGCCAGCCGAACTACCACCAATAAAAATATTATTTGTGTCAATTTTATATGTATTTGTAGTTAATTTGTCTTTATAAAAAAAACGCACTGATGCTTTCATATCCTGAGCGGCTCTTATAACCGCTTTTATAGCACCAATTGAATCAAAGGGAGAAATGCCTAAACGATAATTAATAGACGCTGTAACAAAACCTTTTTTTGCAAATGTTTGGCAAAGTTTAGTCACATCATAATCAGTACTTGCGCCAAATGAAAAACTGCCTCCATGAGCTAATATTATTAGTGGACGACTAGTTTCAGCATCACCCGTAGGCTGATATATATCCATGGTTAACACTTGATTAGTGCCATTAGCTTTTAAATTAGCTCCATAGGTTACACCTGTGTTTGTAGTATAGGCTGTAAATGTTTCTGTTGCGTAGCGTCCGCTTGCACAAGGATTTTGAGCTTTACTTCCTAATGTAATTGCTAAGGCAGCTGCTGTAATTAAGTAAATTTTGTTCATGTTTTTTTTGGTTTATAAATTAAGGAAATTTCACACCTCTGTATTTTGTAACATCAACTAGAGGGATAGTTGAATTAAATTTATCATTTATTGCTTTTATATATTCGTTCGCTAATAAGGCATTCCCTTTGGGAGTTAGCGTTAACCCATCTAATGAAAATGCTCCTCCTTTTACAAAACCTGAATTTGTTGTTACACTATTATAAGCTATGCCATTTAGTAATTTTTTGTAAAATGAATTTATATCAACAAAAGCTAATCCCTTATTATTAGCAATGGTTTTTATAATTATATTATAATTACTAATTGCGGTTTCGATAGTTGCTATTTCACTTAAAGTTAAAATGTGGCGATTTGGTATTGGACGTAAAGTTCCCATTTTATAACACTTAACCGAATCTAAAGGTATGGTTAGTAATATTAATTCGCCTGGTTGTGCTAATCGTAAGCCTGAAAAAGTTGACGCATCTTCAATAACAAAAGGATTTATACCTTTATGAAAAACTATAGCCGTATCAATATTATAATAAAATTGATTTAAGGAGTCGGCTTTAATAGAATCTAATACTAAAGCGTTATATGCAACTGTTGTAAAAAATGGCAAGCTTGATAAGGAAGGAATGTTAGCCACTACACCTTTTGCTCCATTTGCTGTTAAAGTGTTAATGATCATGTTATAACTTGCGTCAAAACCTACACCAGATATGCCGCTAATTGGTGTTACACTGCCGTATGCGCCTCCGCCTAAAGCATAGCTTAACACATCTTGTAATCCTAAACTCAAATTAAAAAATGTTGGGTTTAGAGTCATAGCATCAGATATCATGGTTGATGTACCCGGTGTTTTGGCTATACGAGCAAAAAATGGGTTATTATTATTTACAGTAATAGCATCTGTTAATTTCGTAAATGGTACACCAACATTATTAAATGGGCCTTGTGAAGCATAAACATTATTACTTATAATAGTCGCATCACCACCAGAACCATTTATTCTAACAGGAGATAAAGATGTTGCGCCTTTACAATCTGTTTTATAATCTAATTTATAGGGAGATTTACCTGTGATACTTATTCCTATAGACGACTCAGAAACCATAGGTTGTTTAAATGCATTGCCTCCAATTAATTTAAATTGTTCAGCTAGTAAATTGGAATAGGATATTGTTTGATTTTCATTTGTTAAGCCGTCATCTGCATAACCCGCTTCCAAGGAACTGCCTATGTTAACAAACATAGACACATCTATGGTTCCTGTATCTATTGATGGTGATTTAAGATTAGGTTTACAAGCTGTTAAAGCTATGCTTGCTATTATAAAAAAAGAAAGTGATTTTATCATTTTGAATTATTAATTTAATAATACTAAAATAGTATTTAAATTTAATTGCTGAGTATTTTTAAACTCATTTATGCTATTAAAAGCAACGAATCTGTAAGAACTCTGTATTATATGGTATCTTAGTAAGGTTATATATAATTACATCAAGCTTTAAATTATTTATTATGAAAAAAGCAATTCTCGGTTTTCTGCTTCTGGCTATTAGTCTCAACTATAAAGCTCAGAGCGATACTTTAAGTTTAATACAAGTGTACAATAGTTTTAACGAATATGAAAAAGCAGAGTGGACTTCATTTATGAATGACTGGAATTATTTCGACTATTCTAGTTTACTAAAATCACAACATATACAATCTATCAGTTGTAAAAAATGTTCAGCTCTATATGCTGATGTTTATTTGGAAGTGGACGCAAAGGGTAGCGTGAAAAAAGCTACGGTTTTAAAAGGCAAAAAATGTGTGGAAACTTTAACCGATAAAGTAATCATAGATTGGTTTGCCCAATCCATTAAAAAACGAACCTTTGTTGCGCTTAAAAATAAAAAGTTTGTTGCACGTTTTGGGCACGTATTAAAATGTTAAATTTGCTTTTTTAAATACGATGATTACCTATAACCCTAAAGATTGGTTTACACTAATAATTCAGTTTCATAAAAGTGATACGTTTCGCACGTTGCTACCATCTATTTTTAGTATTGGAGTATATGCCGCTATTATTGTTTATGCCGAGGGCGAATATTTTAATTTAACTATCAAAAATCCAACAGTAATGCATTCCATTTTAGGTTTTGTATTATCGATGCTTTTAGTTTTTAGAACTAACACCGCTTATGATAGATGGTGGGAAGGTAGACGCATTTGGGGAAGTATAGTAAACAACGCTCGTAATTTAAGTTTGAAGTTGGTCTCTATATTACCTCAGACTTCAACTTCTCAAAAAAAACAGTTAAACACATTAATAAGCAATTATGTATTTGCTTTAAAAAATCATTTACGGAATACCTATAATCAAAGTGAATTTACACCTACTGATAATTTTACATTGGCAGATTTTGCTGAAGCGCAACATAAACCAAATGTAGTAGCTAAACAATTATTTATAGCTATTGATAAACTTAATAAAAGTAATGAATTAAAAAACGAGCATTTACTTTATATTAATGCAGAGTTAACTTCATTTACAGATAATTGTGGCGCTTGCGAGCGTATTAAAAACACCCCTATTCCCTATTCGTATAATATTTTTTTAAAAAAAATCATTTTCATTTACTGCATGTCGTTACCTATATTTTTTGCCAGTGAATTAGGTTACACAACGGTTGCAATATCAATGATAGTACTTTATGTATTTGCAAGTATTGAATTAATTGCCGAAGAGATTGAAGACCCATTTGGAGCAGACGATAATGATTTGCCTTTGGATGATATTTGTAATAGAATAAAAACTAATTTAAACGAAATTTATAACTAATGTATCAAAACGATTTAATATTAAGAGCAGCTAAAGGAGAAAATGTAGAACGTGTACCAGTTTGGTTAATGCGTCAGGCAGGACGAATTTTACCCGAATACAAAGCTACTCGTGCACGTGCAAAAAACTTTATTGAGTTTGTGAAGAATCCTGAATTGGCTGCCGAAGTGACCATACAACCCGTTGATATTTTGGGGGTAGATGCGGCTATTATTTTTTCGGATATTTTAGTGATTCCTGAAGCGATGGGTTTGCCTTATCAAATGATAGAAGCAAAAGGACCTAATTTCGAAAAAACAATTAAATCGCAAAAAGATATAGATGATTTACGAATTGCTGATGCTGGTGATTTAGATTATGTGATACAAGCTATTAAATTAGCTAAAAAAGGATTAAATAACCGTGTGCCCTTAATTGGTTTTGCTGGCGCACCGTGGACCTTGATGGCATATATGGTAGAGGGTAGTGGAAGTAAAACATTTAGCCAAGCCAAAAAGTTTTTTTATCAAGAGCCAGCTTTAGCGCATCAGTTATTAGAAAAAATTACACAAAGTACCATTAGTTATTTAAAAGCACAGGTTGCAGCTGGTGCAGATATGATTCAGATTTTTGATAGCTGGGCGGGTGTGTTAGGGCACGAACAATATTTAGAATTTTCATTACAGTATATTTCAAAAATTTGCGATGCTATTGAGCCTTTAGCTCCTGTTACTGTATTTGCAAAAGATGCTCATTTCGCTTTGGCTGATATGGCAAAATTAAACTGTAACACTATTGGTTTAGATTGGACCATTAACCCACAGGATGCACGTATTATTATTGGTAATGGTAAAACCTTACAAGGTAACGCAGATCCTTGTATGCTTTATGCCGATGAAAAAAAGATTGAAGCAACAGCTCGTCAAATGATTGCTGCTTTTGGTAAACAACGTTACATTGCTAATTTAGGTCACGGTTTATATCCTGATTTAGATAAAAACAAAGTGAAGTTTTTTATTGATTGTATTAAGGGATTATAGGGTTTTAAAATTTACAACAATGTGAAAAATCTACTTTTTAATACTCGTATTAAACTGATAGCTTTTATTAATGGCATCAACCATTAGTCCACCCACTAATTTGTAACCTCGGCCATTAAAATGCACTTTATCTTTATTAGCTAAACCAACCTTGTACCATTTGTAAATAGATTTGTAGCCACCCATTACGGCATATAAATCATACACCGCGGCGTGATGTTTTTCCATTAATTCAAACATCGCTTCCTCGGCTTTCATAGGGCGCTTGTTAGCTGTTTTGCGTCGCACGTAGTTATCAGTGGTAGTTGTAAATAAAATGGCACAATTGGGAGATGCTGCTTTTATCAGCGTAATTAAGCTATCGTAGTTTGCTTTAAATTCTTCTTTAGTGAAATCTTTACCTTGTGTATCATTCACCCCTAACGAAAAAATAACTAAATCTGGTGGTATGCTTTTTAATTCGTTTACAAAATTAGGGCATCGTAAATAAGAATTACTACTAGCGCCATTAACACCCATTGATGCGTAATAAAAGCCAGGGTTAGAATTTTCAACACTAAAACCTCTCAACATAAAATCTTTGGTGATGCTATCTTTTTTTATGAGTATAAAATTTAAAGAGTCTATCAATGTTTCGAAAATAAATTCGGTAAAGCCTTTTTCTTTTACATCCCTTCGTATAAAAGGATTGCCAACTTGCTGATTAATGGAAAACTCAAAACTTGCATTAAAATTATGATAGACTTTTACCGAGTTAAAATTTTTGTGATGTGTATTACTTAGTTTAAATCCAAAAGTATTAGCGCTATCATTGGTTATAACAGCAACACCAGCCATTCCTAAATCCGAGCACATTTCTTTGTTTAAAGCACAGCGACAACGTTTCCAATTACCATTGGTGAATGAAGAGTAAAAATGGGGGCTATTTGTTTTTGCTATTTTAAAGGGAAACACAAATAAACCACCACCCGTAAAATTTCCCATTGTTTGAAAACCTTCCATTAAGGTTTCACTCCAAAAACCAGCTTGTATGTGCGAACCGCCATAGTGCGCAATATTAATAACCTTACGCTGACCATTTTTTAATTCGTCTATTTTTTTATAAAAATTAGTAAACTGTGCGCTGTCTTTACTAAAATATAATTTGCTTTCGTTAAGTTTTACAAAAGATGGAACTTGGGCAGTAATTGTTAAGTTATACGTTATAAGTGCGACTAAAAATACGCACAACTTTAATTTCAATGAATAATTCCAAAATTTGTAACTCATAATTTATAACGCAACACTAATTGCTTTTTTTAATAAATGCATTATAATCATTCATTAATGATGAGTATAACAATACCGCAATTTTACGAGCACCACCCGAACTAAAATGAATATAATCTTTAGCCGCTACACCTTGTTCTACCCAAGCTAACATACTATTGCGTCCGCCCATACAATCATACATGTCAAAAAAGGCACAGTCGGTATCGAAGCCAGCTTTTTTAATAGCATTACGCAAGTTTTCGAGTTGAGGATGTGTTTGATAATCAGCACCAACTTTCACACTCATATCAGCTGGGCCAATTAGTAATATAGAAGCTTGTGGCGCTAATTTTTTAATAATTAATATTTGAGATTTTATCCAAGTGCCGTAGCCAGCTGCTTCAGCATCTGTTTTAATAGCTGGTAAAGCGTTTCCACCAAACTGAAGGATAATTAATTTAGTATTTAAATAATCGTAAAATGTTTTTAACTGATTAAAATTTATTTGATTAAAAAAAGTTCCTGAACTACCTCTCAATCCCATATTGTCAACCATAACGCCTTTACTACCTTCTAACGAAACACCATAAAAATCTGGACTATCCTTGCCTTTAAATCTAAACTCGTGTAATAAGGGGCCTTGATTTAAATTAAATTCTTTGATATTAAAATTACCACCACTTACTAAAGAGTCAGCATTATTAAAGGTTCCATTTTCATAAAACTCCACATACGTTTTTGCTTGTGAGCCACCATAAAATAACTTTATTTTTTTGTAATTAGCAGCTGTTGACCCCCCATTTTTACTCGTTACAATTTTAATCCAAGCATCTTTATGTTTCGTAGTATCGCTAAGCTGAGAGTAATTATTAAAACGTGTAAGGTGTGCTAATGATCCAAAATTATTATGCTTTACGCGTTTATCTTTCCCGGCAAACACCGCATATCTATCCCAGTTTGTACTCCAACTTATTTTATTTACCACACTTGGAGCCACTGGCATAAAAGATACCATACCTGGGCCTTGACCACCAAATTGATTTTGTAATTTTAAGCGGATGTAATCACTAATACGATCACCTTCAATTTGGGAATCGCCATAATGCAAAACGCGAATACTTTTTTCTTCGTTATTAATATTAGCTAATGAACTAAAAAAATTAGCTAAAGCAGTTTTATTGCCATTTTTATATTGAATACTTGTATTTAGTTTAATGGTGGAATCTTTTAAATCAGCTTCCACTTCTTTAGCAGCCTCTTTATCATTTTTATTATCGGATGCTTTATCTTCTGCATCGGCTAAAGCAATAATTTTTGAGATATCAGTTTTGGGTGTTTCTTTGGGTGTAAATAAAGATTTATAGGTAGGGTAACTAAGCGTTAAATCAGAAGTAATTGTAATTCCTTTTTCAGGAAATACCATGCTAATAGCACCCAACATTAAAAAAGTTAAGGCTATAAATAAAAGTGTATGAAAAGGTTTATGCACTATAATTTTTACAGATACACAAGATGAGAAAATCTTTTTATACGGAAGGTTGTAAGGAAAATTAGTTTTTCACAATTAAGGGTAAATAAAGTGAATGACAAATGATTCTATTTAAAATTAAATCCGAAAATAGTCACATCATCCACTTGCTCATAAGTACTTTTCCAATTTGTAAATACCTCATTTAAACTCTTTTTTTGTAACGACATATCACTTACAGCATTTGAAGTAATCAAGTCTTTAAGTTCCTTGTATTTAAATTTTTTGCCATTGGTTCCACCAAACTGATCAGCATAACCATCAGTAATTAAATAAAAATTAGATTGAGGTTTTGTTTCTATAACCATTGATGTAAATGGTTTGGCGTAATCATATAAAGCTATAGGTTGCTTATCACCTTTGTATTCAGTTAATACGCCATTATCTATTAACCATAAAGGATTGTTGGCGCCGCACCAAGTTATGGTTTTAGTAGTTTTGTTATACACAATCATAGCGGCATCCATTCCATCTTTAATATCAGCATCGCTACCTTTAAAATTCTCGATAACCAATTCGCGGGTTTTGTCAAAAATTTGTGCGGGATCCGTTAATTTAAATTCTTTAATAGATTTTGTTAAAGCATTAGAGCATACAATGGAAACCATAGCACCTGGTACACCGTGGCCAGTACAATCACACGCAGCAATAAATAAATGATCGTTATAATCTTCAAAAAAATAAAAATCGCCTGCAACAATGTCTTTTGGTTTATAGTATACAAAATGATTTAAATATTGATTAATAGTTGCTTCATTAGATAGAATAGCACCTTGTAATCGTCTTGCATAGTTAATGGAATCAACTATTTCGCGCTGTTTTTCTTCTACTAATTGTTTTTGAGTGGTTACTTCGATGTGTTGTTGTGTAATAATCTTATTTTGTTTTTTAGAAACTTTAAATCGCGAATACACAAAACCTAAAAATATTAATATCAAAATAATGCCTATTACTAAAGAATATCTAATGGTTTTAGCTTGGTTAAGTTTGGCTTTATCTGCAGCAAGAATCGCATTCGTTAATTTTTCTTTTTGTGCAAATTGGATACTATCAGCTACAGTTTTTTTATTAAACTCATACTGCATTTGTTTTTGCGTAATTTCTTTGGCATTGTTTCTTATTTTAAGAGAATCGCTAAACGATTTATTTAGAGATAAAAATTCATAGGCTTTTGAGTAATTCCCTTCTAATTTAAAAACTTCCGCAAGATTGAAAGTAACATCAGTCATATTATTATACTCTTTTTCTTTAGCCCAAATATCATAGGCTTTTAAACCATAATATTTACTACTATCTAGTCTATGTAATTTAAAGTAATTTTCTGATAAACGTGCATAGGCATTTCCTTTATCTATTGGAGAATCGTAATTTTTTAAAAGAGATAATGCTTCAAAAGTGTATTCACAAGATTTTTTGTAATCATTATTTTGGTTATAATAAAAACCTAAATGATTGTAGGATTTTATCTGATTTAAATAACTTTTATTCTTTAAATTTAAAGCTAGAGAGGATAAGTAACATATTAAGGCACTATCCTTTTTGTTTAGTGACATGAAAACTGCTGCTAGGCCATCATTTGCATAAGCTTCAGTAGTTTCATTTTGCATTAATTTCGCATAGTGTAATGCTTTATAATGATATTCTTTTGCTTTGTTATAGTTTGCTAAGGACTCATAAACTAAACCGATGTTATGATAGCTGGAGCCAAGTGTAGATGAATCTTTTAATTCTTCTCTTAATTTTAAGGACTGTAAATAATAATCTATAGCAATGTTATAGTTTTGTACATTACCATATATAACGCCTAAATTATTTAAAGCATTAGCCATACCTTTTTTAAAGGATATACTCTTTGCTAAATTATAACTTTGTTGTTGGTGATAAACACTTTTCTCAAAATCATTACTATTGATATAAGCAATACCTAAACGACGATGTGCTAAACTTAAACGCTTAATATCTTTTAATTTTTCAGATAGTTCTATAGATTTTCTGCCGTAAAAAACGGCTGAGTCAAGATTTGTATAACTATAAATTGGCCAGCATAATTCATTGTAACAATCTATTTTTATAGAATCGGATGTGGTGGATTTTAATAAAGCAAAAACCGCTTCTTTAGGCAAATCTTTTTGAGCTATAAAATTCGTAGAAATTAATAGTAGACTGAATACAATCGAAAATCGGAGTTGAAGTAATTTAAAATACACGTGGCTGTAAAAATAAAGTTTTTAAAGGATGCTAAAATATGTTATTTGGTAGACAATAAACCATAATTCAGCAAATTAATTAGCTTTTTCATCAAAAAAACTTGCTTTAAACCATTGAATTTTGGCTAAAAAACCATATTTTTACTACCCTTATAATTTTAAGACATAAAGAAAATGAATATTACTAAAAAAGACATTAACGCATTAAACGCAGAATTAAGTATTACTCTTGCTCCAGCAGATTACGAAGTAAAAGTAGAAAACGCTATAAAAAAAGTTCAAAAACAAGCAGCAATGCCAGGTTTTAGAGCTGGAAAAGTACCAGTTGGATTAATTAAAAAACAACACGGTAAATCTATTTTAGTTGATGAGGTTAATAAAATATTAAACGAAACTTTATATAATTATATCAACGAACAAAAAATTGAAATTTTAGGAAATCCAATTCCTAAAGAAAACACAACCGTTGATTTTGATAAACAAACTGAATGGACTTTTAATTACGAATTAGGTTTAACACCTCAGTTTGATGTTAAATTAGATAACTCTCATAGCTTTGTTTACAACACTGTTAAAATTGACGATGAATTAGTAGAAAAATATTTAAAGGATGTAAAACGTAACTATGGTAAGCCTTCTAATCCAGAAGTGGCTGAAGCAACAGATGTTTTATATATTGACATCGTTGAGTTAGATTCTGAAAACAATATCGTTGCAGGCGGCATTTTTAAATCTACTAGTATTGGTATTGATCGTTTGAAAAACGAAGCTGCAAAAGCAAAATTAACAGGCGCTAAAAAAGAAGATAAAATCGTTATTAATGCCAATGAATTATATGATTCTGCTGTAGATAAATCAATCTCTTTAGGTATTGATAAAGAAGTGGCAGAAACATTTAGTGCTAACTTACAATTAACTGTACGTAATATCGCTCGTATGGAAGATGCTGAATTAAACCAAGAGTTATTTGATAAATTATACGGTGCTGGAACTATTGATGGATTAGATGCTTTTAAAGAAAAAATTAAAGGTGAATTAGCCTTAATGTTTATGCAAGATACAGATCGTAAGTTTATTGAAACGGTTGAAAAAACAATGGTTGAGAAATTAAACATTGAGTTACCTGATGCATTTTTAAAGCGTTGGTTATTAGCTGTAAACGAAAAGCCAATTTCTAAAGAGCAATTAGAGGCAGAATACCCATCTTATGCTAACTCCATGAAATGGAAATTAATTGAAAATAAAATCATTAAAAACAACAATATTGCTGTAACTATTGACGAAGCAAAAGAAGAAGCTAAAAACTACATCCGCTCTCAATTTGCACGTTACGGACAAGCTCCCGACGAGGCAGAGGTTACTAAAATAGCTGATGGTATTTTAGCTAAAGAACAAGAAGCTCAAAAAATATTTGAAGGTTTATACAGCAAAAAAGTATTAGATACATTAAAAACAACTTGTAAATTAGAAACTAAAGAAGTGAGTTACAACGAATTTTTTGGCGTAAATAACTAAGTTCAGTTTGATACAAAAAAAAGCATCCGTTACTAGTAACGGATGCTTTTTTGTTTTAAGTTATTTAGCTCGTCATTGCGAGGAAGAATGACGAAGCAATCGTATACTTTATTTGAGATTGCTTCACATCGTTCGCAATAACGAGAATATTATTTCAAGTCCTCCACGCTTTTCATTACTTTATCTTTTAACTCTTCTTTAAATAAAATTAAATTATCGTAAACTGTTTTATCATAAGTGCCAATAATTTGTGCAGCAATAATACCTGCATTTTGCGCAGCGTTTAAAGCAACTGTTGCAACAGGCACGCCATTAGGCATTTGTAAAATTGATAAAATAGAATCCCAACCATCAATAGAGTTACTTGATTTTACAGGAACGCCAATAACAGGCAATGCTGTTAATGAGGCAACCATACCTGGTAAATGCGCCGCACCACCTGCGCCTGCAATAATTACTTTTAAGCCATTGGCGTGCGCATTTTTCGCATACTCAAACATACGTTCTGGTGTGCGATGTGCCGATACGATAGTAAGCTCGTAAGGTATGTTTAGTTTTTTTAAAAAAGCGGCAGCTTCGTTCATGATAGGTAAATCACTTGCGCTGCCCATTATAATTCCAACCATAATTTTAATATCTAGTTATTAATTTTCTACAGGTAAATAATTATATGTTTTACCGTACTCTAACATTTGATCAGTAAAGCTTTTTGGATACTCCACTTTCACATCTGTAATTTTTCCATCTTTCATCACTGGTATTAATTTAGGCTGAATAAATCCTTGATATGGAGCCATTGCCAATTTTGAGTAACGATCTAACACTTCTTTATGCAATGCTAAATCAACTTTAACGCCGTAGTTTTCAATTAAATCTTTACCAGCTTTGTAATCACCTTGCGATTTAATACGTTGAATTTCTTTTAATAATTCACCAAACAACGTACGTAATTTATTATAATCATTAATTACAAAATACGTTTTACCGTTTTCAAATTTCTTTTCAATAACGTTTTCGCTTTTACCTTTTTCGTAAGCCCATTTAGCAACCATTTGGCGGTTACGCATGTGAGCCTCCTCAATATTATCGCCTAATTTTAAACGAGATAATTGAACAATAATACCTTTAGTGATATATTCATCATAAGCAGCTTTACCATAATCCAATGATGGCATCACGCCAAGATCAACTAACTTTTGATCTAATAAATAATATAAGGCTACTAAATCAGCACGACCTTCTTCTAATGCTGAGGCATAATTTTTTAAAGTTTCGTGTGGTTGTCCAATACCTGGCTCTATTTGTCCGCTTGCGTGGCCAATTACTTCGTGCATATCAGTGTGTAATTTATCTGCTAAGCCAGCAAAGTCTAATACGTTTTTACGGATGGCATCATTGTAATAAAATTCATTTACAACACTTCCGCCAGCTGCTTTTTCATAAGCCTCTACAATGTTTCCTAAGTTAACCGATTTAGAACCGTGCGTTTCTCTAATCCACTCATTGTTTGGTAAGTTAATTCCAATAGGCGTAGATGGAGCTGCGTCGCCACATTCCATTACCGCATTAATTACTTTAGCAGAGATACCTTTTACATTTTTCTTTTTATGTTCAGGTAATAATGTGGAGTTATCTTCGAACCACTGAGCGTTAGCACCAATAGTTGCAATGCGTTTAGAAGCTTCGAAATCTTTAACAGAAACAACCGATTCATAAGAACCTTTTTTTCCTAATGGATCTTCGTACACTTCAATAAATCCATTGGTAACGTCAATAGCACTTTCTGTATCTTTTACCCAAGCAATATTATATTCATCAAAATCTTTTAACGAACCTGATTTATAAAAAACAACTAATTTTTCTAAAGCTAATTTTTGTGCAGGATTTTCGGCAACAGTAATAGCTTTCTCTAACCAACCCACCATTTTTTCGATAGCCGAAGAATACATCCCGCCAACTTTCCAAGTTTTTTCTACTATCACACCATTCTCTTTTACTAACTTGCTATTTAAACCAAGCATTACAGGCGTTTTAGTTGTTCTATCAGTTAGTTTTTCGTAAAATGCTATCGCTTCTTTTTCTGTTACACCTTCGTAAAAGTTAACGGCTGAGCTTAATACTAAATCATTTTTTACATCTAAGTTTACTTTTTTAGCAGCAATGTTTGCATCAAATATTATGGGTGTTAAGCGCGTAATAAATGTTGCTTTAGTTTCACCAACTTTTAATGGTAATGCTTTATCATCACAAGCATTTACTAATTCTGTAAAATAAGCTGATGAAAATTCAGGCATAATTTTATCACTGCTATAATGGTGGTGAATACCATTACTAAACCAAACACGTTTAGTATACACTAAAAATTTCTTATAATCTTCAGAGTTCACATCGCCTTTGTATGTAGCAATTATAGCTTCTAAGGTTTGACGAATGGTTAAGTTATATTTGTAATTTTGATCCCAGTTAATATCACGGCCAGCTAAAGCAGCTTCCGATAAATAGTATAATAATTCTTTTTGCTGAAGTGTTAACTCATCAAAACCTGGGATCTCGTAGCGTAAAATACGTAAATCAGCAAACTGCTCAGTAACATATTCAAATCCTTCAGGAGTTTCTGTTTTAGAAGTGTCTTGTTGTACCGTTTTTTCGTCTTTAGTATAATCCGATAAATTTGATTTGCAGGCAGCTAAACTTAAGCCCAATGCAAGCGGTAAAATAAAGTGTTTTGTGTTCATATTTTTTAAAACTATTATATGCAAGATTAGGCTTTTATTAAGGGATTTGCAAGTATATTTATAGGATAATTTTAACTTTGAATTACTGTTGAAAAAGCATTTTTTATATTATTTTTTTGTTGTGTGTTCGTGTTACGTTAATGCGCAATCCATTAAGCAAAATTTACTTTCTGCCAATGCGCTTAAGTATCAGCAAAAAATTTACGTATACGGCTATGAGCAAAATAAAACGGAATTAATTTTTAAGTGTTTTTCTTATACTAAATCTTTACAATTAAAAGATAGTATTAATTATAAATTAGGAAAGCATACGCCCGCTGATTACGTAGATGTTTCGGTAGATAGTTTGCACGAGGTATTGAATTTTTATTTTCAGTTAGCGAATCAAAAAAATGTATTGAGTTTGTTGCGTTGCGATTCGACTCTACATAAAATATGTTCAGCAGAAAATTTTGATGCGAATCGGGTGAATGCATTATCTATTTTTGATGACGAAAAATATTATTATAAAAACAGTTTGTATATTATTCGTTCGGTTGATTCCGATACTGCTGGTAATCAGTTTTATTTAACTAAAACCACCATTAAAACGATTGCGAAACCTTTTGAGTATGATTATAACTGGCAATTTGCTTTCGAACGAAAATACATACATCGCGCAACGATTATTTACGCTGATACAACCGAAGTGGTTGTGTTTGCTAATGTAAGTGGAGGTATTAAAAAAGGACAATGGATATTACGTATAAGCGCGTCTAAAGGAAACTTAATAAAAGGTACAAAGCTTAATCCAAAAAGCGACACGCGTCATTTCTTGTACTCCAATATTATTTATAATAAACAAACCAAAAGTATAGATGTGATCGGTAGTATTTATGATGCAACTATGATTGATTTTACAGCTAAGACTTTCAATTTTACGAATCAGGCAAAAGCACATAAATTATTTTTAATCACAATTGATAGTACAGGTATAGTTGAGCAACGTGTAGAGAAGCCATTAGCATTACCAATACAAACAAAAACGCCTGTTGGGTTAAAATCCTTTCACGTTAAGGCAAGAGAGTTTACAAAAGCACCCGATAATTCATTTTTAGTGTGGTTGGATATGTATGAAATGAGTTTAGCTAATGCCTTAACTTATTATGCGTCGTGGCAAATGTCGTTAATTCCGAATGATGTGGATTATGAACTTAAACAAACGAAATTAACGTTGCCGTTAAAGGCTATTCCAACATTAATTAGTTATCAGAATGGTGATGCGTATGGTAAATTTTATTTAAAAGACATTAGTGAGTATGATAAGTTTAAATATAAGTCCGCGAAAAATGCTGTACTTATTAAATCGGATGTTGATGATTTAGGGCAAACAAGCTATGTGTTTAAAAAAGTAAATATTTTGAATTCGAGCAAAACATTTAATTATGTATTTACAGGTAAAAAAGGCTTAGAAAACAAAACTATTTTCACATCGGAACAGGGACAAAAAGCCAATGTATTTTTTATAAATAAAACCAAATACCTGAGTTTTATTACAAACATTGCTGATGCAGAGTTTGAACTAAAGTTAAATGAGTTGTAGCTTTATATTTTAAAATATAAACCAAAATTAGCCCCTAAAGAATACATATAGCCATTTACAGGCAAATCAACTAAGGGGCGAACAAATTGTTTATAGGTTGGCTCAAATTTAAAGAATGCATCGGGAGCAAAATCATATCTAATGCCGATTCCAGATGATAATCCAAATTCTACTAAAGGAATATTCTGTAAATCATAACTCCAATTTTTATCATAATTCTTTTTGGAATACGGATCAATCCTAATAGTTTTTTTACCTAAAAACAAATTGCCAGTAATACCTACTGAAGAATAAACTTTGAAACGACCTTTATTTAAATAATAATTGCATTTTAAAGGAACTTCTAAATAAACATAATGCACATAATATCTATAATCATCTAGATTTGAAGTGCCTTGTGGTGTATTCCAAGCACGAGAATTTAAAATAAATTTTTGACCTTTTTGTGAGTACAATAATCCTGTTTCTAGTGCTAATGATTTATTTAATTGATAAGCGACATTAAATCCACCAGAAAATAAGAAGTTAAAGTAGTGTGTGCCATCTACTACGATTGAATTTAACCCAACGTAGGGTACACTATTACAAAAATCAGGCGAAACCATAATACCTATCGCCATTTTTTTAGTTTTCAAACTATCTTGGCATATGCAGTTTAGTGAGGCAATTGTGATGAGTATACTATAAAGTTGTCGCATAGCGTTTTACAAAAATTGAAATTTAGGCATAGTTTTCTTAGCTATCAAAATTTGGTATAATTAAACTGTTAATACTATCAATGTATTTGTGGATTAGTTGAGTATATCATCAAAACCAAATCTATTTTATTACGTATCTTTGCTGGCGTAATTAAAAGCATAATATGTCTGATTTAAAATATAACCTACGCGGTGTTTCTGCATCTAAGGAAGATGTTCATCAAGCTATTTCAAAAATTGATAAGGGATTATTTCCACAAGCATTTTGTAAAATTGTACCCGATCATTTAACAGGCAGTAATGAGCATTGTATTATTATGCACGCTGATGGCGCAGGAACTAAATCATCTTTAGCTTATACATACTGGAAAGAAACAGGCGATTTAAGCGTGTGGAAAGGTATTGCGCAAGATGCCGTGATTATGAATATTGATGATTTGATTTGTGTTGGTGCAACTAACAATATTTTATTATCGTCAACTATTGGACGTAACAAAGGTTTAATTACTGGCGAAGTTATTTCGGCAATTATTAATGGTACCGAAGAAGTATTACAAAACTTACGTGATAATGGTATTGATATACAGTCTACAGGTGGCGAAACAGCTGATGTGGGCGATTTAGTGCGCACCTTAATTGTTGATAGTACGGTTGTTTGTCGTATGAAAAAATCAGAAGTAATTTCTAATCATACCATTAAAGCTGGTGATGTTATAGTTGGGCTATCTTCATCTGGAAAAGCTACTTACGAAACTGAGTATAACGGGGGTATGGGAAGTAATGGTTTAACAAGTGCACGACACGATGTATTTGGAAAATCTGTACAACAAAAATATCCTGAATCGTATGATAATGCTTTACCAAATGAAGTAACGTATTGTGGCCAATTAAAGTTGACAGATTTAGTGGATGTATCTTATACAAACGAAAAAGGAGAAACAATTAACGAAAAAATTACAGCAGGTAAATTGGTGTTATCGCCAACGCGTACGTATGCCCCTGTAGTTAAAAAAATATTACAAACGTTAAGTACTAAAATTAGTGGTATTGTACATTGCAGTGGTGGAGCACAAACCAAGGTATTACATTTTGTAGATGGCGTACATATTATTAAAAATAATTTATTTGCTTTACCACCGTTGTTTAAATTAATACACGAGCAAAGCAAAACCGATTATAAAGAAATGTATAAGGTGTTTAATATGGGGCATCGTTTGGAGATATACGTGCCACAGGAATTTGCACAGGAAATTATAGATATATCTAAATCATTTAATATAGATGCTCAAATTATAGGACGTGTAGAAGCTTTTGAAGGAAAGAAAGTTACCATAGAATCAGAATTTGGAAATTTTGAATATTAGTGTAAGTTAAAAAGATAGCACGCAGATTACACAGATTTAATATGATTTACATGATTGTGTTTTATAATGCAATTGTTTTAAAATCACTTTTAAATCTTAATCATCAGCGTAATCTGCGTGCTATAATAAAATAAGAAAAACTAAACCGGATCAGCATCTATCACTAAACGATAGGTGCTTTTTTGATTATGGTGCTGTAACAAATCTAATTGTTGTTTTAATATCTGACGAATTTGCGTAGGCGAAAATTCTCTGTTTATTTTTAATAAAATACGTTTGCTGAATCTGTCTTTAACCTTAGCAACCATAGGGAATTCAGGGCCAAGCATCATCCCTTTAAAAATAGGTTTTAATTGATTGGCTAATTGTTGCGAAATATCATTTACTTCATTCACATCTTTTGATGTAACCGCTAAGGAAATAACACGGTAAAATGGTGGATAATGATATTGTTCACGCTCGGTGATATGAGCTTGATAAAAATTAGCAAAGTTATTGGCCATTACTTGCTCTATCACTTTATGATCGGGTTGATTAGTTTGTATGTATACCGTTCCGTGTTTTTGTTTACGACCTGCACGACCACTTACTTGCACAATTAATTGATAGGCTTTTTCGAACGAACGGAAGTCAGGAAAATTCAACACACTATCAACGTTTAATACACCAACTACACTAACGTTATCAAAATCCAGTCCTTTAGTAACCATTTGTGTACCAACTAAAATATCGATGTTGCCAACCTCAAACTCTTCAATTATTTGTTTGTAAGTGTGCTTACTCCGTGTAGTATCTAAATCCATACGTGTAATTTTTGCTTCAGGAAATAATATTTCTATTTCTTCTTCAATTTTTTCGGTACCGAAACCTTTGTATTTTAAGTTGTTGTTTCCGCAAGCGCCACAACTAGTTGGCGGTTGCATGGTGTAACCACAATAATGACAACTTAATTTATTAATGTTTTTATGATAAATCAACGCTACATCGCAATGCTCGCAATGTGGTATCCATGCACAACTCGAGCATTCGGTATAAGGAGCAAACCCTCGTCTGTTTTGAAACAAAATAATTTGTTCTTTTTTATCGAGCGCTAATTTGATGCCGTTAATTAATTGATGAGAAAATATAGATTTGTTTTGTTGCTGTTGTGTTTCTTTTTTTAAATCACAAATGACTACATCAGGTAAACTTGCTTTCCCAAATCGTTGTGTTAAAGTTACTAATCCAAATTTTTCGTGTAAAGCATTGTAGTAAGATTCGAATGAAGGTGTAGCTGTACCTAATAATACTTTAGTTTGATGTAAGGATGCTAAGTACATCGCTGCATCACGCGCGTGGTAACGTGGCGCAGGATCTTGTTGTTTGTAAGAGTTATCGTGCTCCTCATCAATAATAATTAAACCTAAATTAGTAAAAGGTAAAAATAGGGCAGAGCGAGTTCCTAATACAACATTAAATTTTTTCGAATTTAACGACGTGTTTTTTTGTTGTATAACCGAGTTCCAAATTTCTACACGTTCATTTTCGCTGAACTTAGAATGATAAATGCCAACGCTTTCGCCAAATACACCACGTATACGGCTAATGAGTTGAGTTGTTAAAGCAATTTCGGGAACTAAATAAAGTACTTGCTGATTTTTATCGAGTGCTTGTTTAATTAACTCCGAGTAAATTTCGGTTTTACCGCTACCAGTTACACCGTGTAATAAAACGGTTTGTTTGGTTTCAAACTCTTTTAAAATTTCATTTAAACTGGCTTCTTGCGCTTCGTTTAATTGCTTTTCAACTTTATCTTTATTATCAAATAACAAACGACTGGTTTCGATACTCGTTTCAGTTAAAATATTTTTTTTAACTAAAGCTTTAATAGTAGCGGTATCAAATTGTTTTAATAAAACACTCTTATTTATTAAACCTAATTGTTTTACTGTAGCATCACTTTTTAATAAATGTAAAATGTAAATTAAAATTTCCGCTTGCTTAAAGGCTTTTTTCTCAAGAGTATCTAACGTTTGTTTTAAGGTTAATTCGTTGGATAATAAAAAGGATTCAATGCCAATATAATCAACTAATTTCGGCTTGTATTTATCTTTTATTTCTTCATAAATAACAATAGCACCTTTTTTAATTAACTTATTAATAAATTGATGAACTGATTTTAGTTCAACAATTTTTGCAACATCATCAAACGTTAAGGAGTTATTTACTTGTAAAGCATCAAGGAGTATATGTTCTTTCTCAGTAAAATAATTATACTCAACTTCATCTAAGGAAAACTCCGTATTAAAGGTGATGTGTGAGGTGCTACTTAGCTTTAATCCACTTGGTAAGGCAACATTCATTACTTCGCCCGGATTACATAAATAGTAATGCGAAACCCAATCCCATAATTTTAAATTGCGTTCGGTTACTACAGGTGTTTCATCTAAAACTGACTCAATGTATTTTGCTGTATAGTTTGATGGAGCTGCTGTATGTATACTGTAAATGATTCCTGTATAAAATTTTGATTTACCAAATTGAACAATGACGCGTTTACCTATTTCAACATCTTCGTTTAATTCTTTTGGAACACGATAGGTGTATTTATTAGCAACCGATAAGGGTACTATCACATCAACAAATAATGTATCGGTTATAGTCATTAACTTATTACTGTGGCTAATATAACTCCGGCAATCATAGAGGCAATTTTTGCTAAATTGTATTTATGATTTTCGCCAGTTTCAAACATAATAGCCGTTGAGATGTGTAAGAAAATACCGATAACAATACCAAACGATACGTTTAAAAATCCATCAAAATTATTAACACCTATTGCATTTAATATTGCGCTAGTGTAGCAGCCCAATGGTGCCATTAAAGCAAATAAAATTAAAAAGGTAATGGTTTTTACAACCGTTGTTTTATGTTCTAATAACAAAGTTACAAAAGCGATAGCAATTGGAATGTTATGTAAAGTAATACCAAAAATTAAGGATTGTTGAGTTGATAAAATAGAAGACTCTAAAATAACTTGACTACTTTGATAAATTGGTAAACCTTCTAAAAATGAATGCAGGTACAAGCCAAAAATCATTCCGTATGGCAAATGTGTTTTGCAGCCGTGGCTATGCGTGTGTATATGTCCGTGCTCAATACCAGCACTAAAATATTCGATAATAATTTGAATAAAGAAACCCAATAATATATATAAGCCGATGCTTTTAGGATTATTACCCTCGTAGCTTTCGGGTAATAAATGCATAACCGATATGGCAAATAAATAGGCCGCACTAAAGGCTAATAAAAAACGCAAGTTTTTGGCTTGTATTTTAAGCGACATAAATATAAATCCTGTCACTAAAATGGGAGCCGATAATAATATGGTAAGTAATATTAAATTCATTTTTTTTGTAATATTAAAATCAATCGGGGTGAATGATGTAAATCAAAGGTATCTAATTTATAGTTGCCAAAGGTTTGTATAATTTCTAGGTGCGATTGCTTGGCTAATTCTTCAAAATAAGCTTTATCAAATAGTTTCACTCGCTCTTCGAAATTGAACTCTTTGCCATTATCTGTAAAATTAATGGCTTTAATAACAACATTGTCTTCTATTTTTTTAGTGATATGAAAGCTAATGCCATCTATGGTTTTTGTTTCGTTTTCAATTAAGATTTGCTTAACGTATTCGCCATTTAAAAAATCGAATACAAAAATGCCATTTGCTTTTAATGATTTTTGTACCGAATCAAACACACAAATATCATCGTGTTGGTTATCAAAATAACCAAAGCTGGTAAATAAATTAAAAACTACATCAAAGTAATTAGTACGAAACAGTTTTCGCATATCGTGTGTGTAAAACTCTAACGTGTCATTGGCTTCTTCATTAGCAGCTTTAATGCTCTGTAATGATAAATCGGTTCCAATAACGGTTAACCCTTTTTTATTAAGATACACACTATGTCTACCTTTACCACAACATAAGTCCCAGCAAACTGTTTTTGGTTTTAATTTAAGAAAAGAAACAATGTTGTCAATAAATAGAGAAGCCTCACTATAATCGCGATGCTTATATAAAGTATGATAATATTTGGTATCAAACCACGATGAAAACCACTCTTTTCCCATAAGTACCGAAATTACTAAATAATTGAAAATTTTTACTGTAAAACTGAAAGAAATTAATTACAAATTATAGTATTTCTCTAAAACAGAATTTATAGCGTAATTATTTAATTTTTTCGAAAAATCTCATTAATTCTAAGGACTGTTTTATCATACCTGTCTTTATTAAAATTTGTTGTATCATTAATTTCTTTCTTATATTTTAATAGCTCAGAGAGTTTTTTCTTTATTAATTTCGTTTCATTAGCTAGTTCATTATTTCCTACTTTATAACCCTTTTTTATTTCTTTATTAATTAAACTTTGTCTGAATCTTTCAATAGTGTTTTCCATTGCAATAATTTCAGACAGCGTTTTTTGTTTGCTTCTTATTTGATTTAACCCATAAGCAATATTTGTTTCTTTGGGTGAATTTATAGCAAGCCAACATAAATCTGATTCAGTTTCTTTTATAGAGAAAATTATAAATTCATTTAGCTCTGACTTTGTAAATTCCTTAGTTTTGTACAATTCAGTTTTTAGCTTTAATAAATCATTAAGCAATTCTTTTTTTACTTTTATTGTATTTGTAATTTGATTAAAAAGGGAAAAGCATTCATATCATGGATTATATAGTATACAACCAATATCGTTTGTATACGCCGACTCTTTTACATAAATTAATTTTCTCAAATCAACAATTATTTTTTTATAGTTGTCTTTTAAATGCTCTCGATTTG
>JAYSTR010000163.1:0-22022 GCA_043719555.1 Bacteroidota bacterium
GGTACATCTAAAATAATAGTGGCTAACCATTTTGATTGTAGAGCTTGATCTTTATTATTTTCAACTTTTTCTTTTAACTTCCCTTTTAGCTTATCTGTATTTAAATATAAGTTCTCTATAGAGCCATAATCTTTTACTAATTGAATGGCTGTTTTTTCGCCTACACCTGGTATGCCTGGTATGTTATCGGACTTATCACCCATTAAGCCAAGTATATCAATTAACTCAGCTACATTACGTATGTCCCATTTTTTGCAAATCTCTTCAGTACCTAATATTTCCGCACCGTTGCCTAAACGTGCTGGTTTATATATAAATGTATTCTCATCAACTAACTGCCCGTAATCTTTATCAGGGGTCATCATATAGGTTGTAAAGCCTTGTTGTTCGGCTATCTTCGCTAAGGTGCCAATGGCATCATCAGCTTCAAAGCCAGGCGTTTTTATTACGGGGATATTAAAAGCTTCTACTAACTGAAAAATATAAGGAATACATTTACGTAAATCATCTGGCATTTCTTCGCGTTGCGCTTTGTATTCAACAAACTCTGTATGGCGAATCGTTGGCTCTGGTGTATCAAACACAACAGCTATATGCGTAGGCTTTTCTTTATTTAAAATCTCTAATAAAGTATTTGTAAAACCAAAAATAGCTGATGTATTTAAACCTTTTGAGCTAATACGCGGATTGCTACTAAAAGCAAAATAGGCACGATAAATTAATGCAAAGGCATCAAGTAAAAATAATTTTTTGGGAGTATCTTTTGTTAGCATAATTGTAGATTAAAAATTAAATATATACAAAATAAAAAAGCCCCGAAAGGCTTTGTTTATAAGTGATTACTTTATATTAAAAAATTATTGGTTATTAGTAATTCCATTAAACTCATTAAAGTAAGCCTCAAAGGTTTCGTCGTTAAACGGAATTTCTTTTTGGTCGTGTATTTTTTTTGCGAGCTCTTTGTTGGCTTTAAATAAATCTTTTAGTTGTTTTTTTAAACCCTTTGCTTCCAACACGAAAAATTCTTCTTGTTTCGCTCCTTCTCTTGATACACTATAGTCGTGTACTTCAATCGGTTTTCCTTCATCAAAAACTTCCGTATAAAACGCATATAAGGTTAAAGTACCTTTGCTTAGTACTTTAAAAAAACAAGGTTTATTATCGTGATAAGCACTGGTATAAAAATAATTATTGTAGCCATAGCCCGTAATTTTATGTGGCAAATACTGACGTACTTTATTGGTTTTAACATCCTTAAAATATATTTTCTCGTAGGTTTCAAAACGGCTGAGTTTAGGCATTTTTAATAGTCCTTTAACGGTATCGCCTTTAAGAGTTACAATGTAAGCTGGCTCAAAAATATCAGGTACTTTAACAGGTTTTTTTGCCTGAGAAAAAACTAAGCTTGTTGCTAAACAAAATAATAAGCTAAATAAATTTTTCATTTTAAGTGTGTTTATTGATTATAAATAACTTCTAAAAGAGTTTGTCCAACTGCCTTTAAGGTGTTTTTATCTATAGTATTAATATCATCTGTAACAGTATGGTGATGTTCGAAAAATTCATTTTCTGCCCATTTGTAATGCAAAATATCCACACAAGGAATTTGCGCTAATTTATTTATTGGAGCGTGGTCATCTGTCATTTCAGGTGTTTCCTGATTGCTAAAATATTTTCCGTAACCTAATTTATCAGCAGTGCTCCAAATTAAATTCACGTATTCACCAGCGTAATTTCTTGATAAACCTTCTTTAGGAAAAACAGCATCCTTTGCGCCAACCATATCTAATAATACACTAAACTTAGCGCCGTAATAAGGTACATGCAAATTTTTTGCCCAGTATTGGGAGCCCAAACACCAAGTGTTTAAATCGCCACCCATATTACCATAATCTTCTAAATCAAATAATATAAAGTCAATACCAACGTTTGGTTGTTTAGTTTGTATAGCACGAGCTATTTCTAATAACACACCAACACCGCTCGCGCCATCATTTACACCAGGGCAAGGTTTTGTGTGATTTGCATTGTCTTTATCTTTATCTGCAAATGGGCGACTATCCCAGTGTGCACATAACATAATGCGTTCTTCAGCTTTTGGATTATAGGTTGCAATAATGTTTTTCAATTGCCATGTTTTATTATCATAACTTGTTACATTTCCTTTTTGAATAATAACTTCAGCCCCAAATTTTTTAAACTGTTGCTCATAATATATTACTGCGGCATCGTGTGCTTTGCTACCTGGCGTACGAGGCCCCATATCAGCTTGCGCTTTCACATAAGCAAAGGCACTGTCAGCTTCAAAAGTTGGCGGCACAACGTGAGGTTTTGTTTCTACAGTTTTAATTTCTGTACTAACGTTATCTTGCTTTGTATTTTCGTTTCCGCAAGATGTAACGACAAATGTAGTTGAAGCAACTAAAATATATTTTGAAAATAATTTATAACTCATAATTTTATTTATAACAATTAGATGCTCCAGCTAACTCCGTCTTTGCTATCCTTAACCTGAATGTTAGCTTCAGTTAATTTATTTCGTATTTCGTCCGATGTTGCAAAATCCTTATTAGTCTTAGCTTTTGCACGCAATTCTAATACTAAATTCATTACATTTTGTAATGCTGAATTTGCTTTTCCGTTTTCTTCTTCTTTACGTAAGCCCATTACATCAAATACAAAATGCTGATACATGTTTTTTAAAATATCAATATCTTGTTGGGTAATTGTTGCTTTTTTATCATTAACCGAATTAATGTATTTGATAGCATCAAATAAACTGGCAATTAAAATAGGTGTATTAAAATCGTCGTTCATTGCATCATAACAGGCACGCTGTATTTTATTTACATCTTCTGATGATGTTGCAGATACTTGTAACGTTTGCAGTAATTTGTAACTATCCATTAAGCGCGAGTAAGCTTTATCAGCATCTTCTAAGCCTTTTTCGGTAATATCTAAATTACTACGGTAATGACTTTGCATCATAAAAAAGCGGATGCTCATTGGGCTATAGCCTTTTGATAACATAGGATGTTCGCCACTGATTAATTCCATTGGCAAAATACTGTTGCCAGCACTTTTACTCATTTTTTGTCCGTTAAACAAAAGCATATTTGTGTGCATCCAGTAGTTTGCAGGACTTTTGCCACAGTATGCAACATTTTGTGCAATTTCGTTAGTGTGATGGGTTGCTTGTAAATCCATACCACCACCATGTATATCAAAATTTTCACCTAAATATTTTGTGCTCATCGCCGAGCACTCAATATGCCAACCCGGAAAACCTACACCCCAAGGGCTCGACCATTTCATTAAATGTTCTGGCTTTGCTTTTATCCATAAGGCAAAATCTAAGCGCCCACGTTTTTCATCTTGTCCATCTAATTCGCGCGTGCCATCTAATAACTCATCTAACTTTCTTCCAGTTAAGGCAGTATAGTTATTTGCTTTTGCATATTTTTCTACATCAAAATATATAGTGCCGTTTTTCTCGTAGGCTAATCCATTTTCAATAATTTTTTTTGTAATTTCTTGTTGTTCTATAATATGACCTGTAGCCGTTGGCTCAATACTAGGAGGCATATTATTAAACAAATTCATAATGTCTCTAAAACCTACCGTGTATTTTTGTACAATTTCCATTGGTTCCAACTGCATCAATTTTGCTTTTTTCGCAAATTTATCCTCGCCCTCATCTCTATCACCTTCTAAATGCCCAGCATCAGTAATGTTCCGCACATAACGCACTTTGTATTCTAAATGCACTAGGTAGCGGTATATCATATCAAACGACATAAAGGTGCGAACGTTTCCTAAATGAACATCACTATAAACGGTTGGACCACAAACGTACATTCCTAGGTAAGGAGGGTTTATGGCTTTAAATTCTTCTTTTGTTCTTGATAAAGTGTTGTATATAAATAATTTTTCCATATAAAAATCTAGTCTATAAATTTAATAAATAAAAAAGACGGCACTCGGCCGTCTTCATTTATTTTAATGTTTTTTGAAATTAATTTTCAATTGGCGTATCTCCAACATAAATTCCGTTTTTGTATACAGATACTCGTTGTAAAATACCATTGTCATCATAAATGTATGCTTTACCTTCCATCATACGATTATCTTTAAAATTACCATCTTTAGTAATTTGTTTGTTTTTATTGTAAATAATGTTCGGCCCGTTTAATACCATAGGACCTTTTGATGCAACTGCACCATTTGGTTTCTCGTCTGGTTTTAAAACAATTTTTGGAGCATTATCAATTACAGGATCTTTAGACTTTACAATTGGTTTTTTCGGCTCAAATTCTTTAATAGAAGCAACATCAACTGCTCCGTCATTAAACGTTTTTTCAGCCTTTAAATCGCCATTCTCGTGATATTCTTTAATTACTCCTGTTTCTTTACCATTTGCAAAAGTACCTTCAATTGCTACTTGTCCATTTTCGTGGTAATAAGTTTGAGGCCCTTCTCTTTTTCCACTAGGATTAAATACAAACTGGTGTTGAACTTGACCGTTTTCGTAGTATAATTTGTAATTCCCTACCCAACGATTGTTTTTCCAATTTCCTTCTTCTGAGATTTTACCATTTTCGTGATACATAATAGCATAACCATCAGGGCGACCACCTTGAAAAGTTAACTGATTTTTCATATTACCATTACAATAATATTCTAACCATTTACCAATTTTTTTATTATCGGTGTATTTTCCTTCTTCTGCTTTTTGATCGGCAGCATAACAAGTTCCTGGCTTATGTTTCCCTTTTAATACCCATTTACCTTGTTTTTTGCCTAAAGCATCAATTAAGTTTATAGTGTCTTTGCCAGACGCTCCAGCTAATTCATAAGCTTGCGATTGCGCAACACTTATCTTATATACTAGAAATATGAAAATAAAATAAAACTTCTTCATGATATGTTATCTTTTACTAAATTATATATTTTTTTTGTAGTTCTTAAATTATTTTAGACAAGTTGTGTTTTTTTAACGACAATCTCCAAAAAAATCGTAAAAACCCAAAAATTTGTTAATTCTTCCTAAAAAGTACGTTATTTAATCTCTTTATGCAGCATTTAACGTGCCAAATTAGTTAACATATTATCAACTAACGACGAAAGATTGTGTTTTGCAATCCAACCCCAGTCATTTTTAGCCGAATCCTCTAAAATACTTTTTGGCCAACTATCAGCTATTTGTTGCCTGAAGTCTGGATTGTATGAAATTGTAAAATCGGGGATATGTTTTTTTATTTCAGTAGCTATTTGATTAGGTGTAAAACTAATACCGGCTATGTTATATGAGCCGCGAATTTTAATGTTTTCAGAGGGAGCATGCATGATTTCTATGGTTGCCCTAATGGCGTCTTCCATATGCATCATTGGTAAAGCGGTATCTTCACTTAAAAAACATTCGTATTTTTTTTCTTGTAATGCTTTATGGAAGATATGCACAGCGTAATCGGTTGTTCCGCCTCCTGGGGCCGATTTCCAGCCTATTAAACCTGGGTATCGCAAACTTCTCACGTCTACATTATATTTATTAAAATACCATTCGCACCAACGTTCTCCTGCTTGTTTACTAATACCATAAACTGTTGTTGGTTCCATAACAGTAAATTGTGGCGTGTTTTCGCGCGGCGTTGTTGGCCCGAATACCGCAATAGAACTAGGCCAATAAACTTTATCAATATGTTTTTCTTTTGCTAAATCAAGTACATTAAATAAGCCTTCCATATTTAACTTCCATGCTAACATAGGGTTTTGCTCACCAGTAGCCGATAATAAAGCCGCTAATAAATATATTTGGCGTACGCCATGTTTACGAACGATATTTAACAACGCATCCTTATCTAATACATCTAATGTTTCGAATGGATTATTATCAAGTGCTAATATTGGTTTTAAATCTGCAGCAATAACGTTGCTTGATCCGTAAAGTAAACTTAACTCTTGAGTTAATTCAATTCCTATTTGCCCACCGGCACCTATGATTAATATTTTATCTTCTTTATTGTACATGATAAAAATCAGTGAGTGTTTTTTGAGTTTTTCACTACCTTTACAAACGTAATTAAAAATGTGCTAATTAGAAAATGTGTCTATGAGATAATTAACTCATTTGCTCATTATCAAATTGCTGAATTGTTTAATAGTATAACCTGCAATTATATCTATGAAAATGCCAGAATTAAGAAACCGAATTAATAAAAACGAGCTTAAGGTTCGCTTAGCTCATGAAACTATTGAGCGTCAAACATTATCTTTTTACAGATATGTAAGTATCGAAAATCCTAAAGAACTTAGAGATGAATTGTTTAAACAATTAACTGATTTAAATTGTTTTGGACGAATTTATGTGGCTCACGAGGGAATTAATGCACAAATGAATGTGCCTAAATCAAATTGGGACAAGTTTGTAAAACAATTGTATGCTATTAATTATTTTACGGATGTACCTTTTAAAATAGCCGTTGATGATGATGGTAAGTCATTTTATAAACTCATTATTAAAGTAAAAGAAAAAATTGTGGCTGATGGTATTGATGATGCTGAGTTTAATCCATCAAATACAGGAACCTATTTAAATGCCGAGGGATTTAATAAAGCTATAGAAGATCCAAACACGATAGTTGTTGATATGCGTAACCATTACGAAAGTGAAGTAGGGCGTTTTGATAGAGCCTTTTGCCCTGATGCAGATACATTTAGAGAAGAGTTGCCATTAGTGGTTGAACATTTAAAAGGACAAGAAGATAAGAAAGTAGTAATGTATTGCACGGGGGGTATCCGTTGCGAAAAAGCGAGCGCGTATTTAAAATACAAAGGCTTTAAAGATGTGAATCATTTGCATGGTGGTATTATACAATATGCACAAGAAATAAAGCAACAAGGTTTAGAAAGTAAATTCAAGGGTGTGAACTTTGTGTTTGATGAGCGTATTGGCGAACGTATTACAGAAGATGTTTTAGCTAGTTGCCACCAATGCGGAAAGCCTTGCGACACGCACGTAAATTGCAAAAATGATGATTGCCATTTATTGTTTTTACAATGCGATGAGTGTGCAACTAAAATGAATGGATGTTGCACGCCCAATTGCCAAACCATTGCAGCATTACCGTTAGAAGAACAAAAAGCCTTGCGTAAAGGTCGCATGAAAAACGGACCAGAATGTTTGTCTGTATACAAAAGCAGATTACGACCTAATTTAGCTGAAATATTAAAAAATAATTTATCTTTAAATAAAATTTAATATTTTACACATTATGAAAACTATTTTATCTCTTGCCTTAGCTACTATTTTATTTACATCAATTACCTCTTGCAAAAAAGCAAAAGCAAAAGTTGATGAGTTAACTGAATTTGACATTAATTATAGCACTGATTTATCATTACCATCAGCCAGCTTTACCCCAGTTGGAACATCAACCGTAGCTAGCGCAGATTTTACAACACCTGAAATCCCTACAGATATTAATTCAAAGCTATCAGGCGCAAATACAGCAACTGATAAAGTAAATGAAATAAAATTATCGAAGTTTAATATTACAACTACTAATACTTTCAATTGGTTAAAGTCTATTAAAATATATATATCAGGTAGCAGTCAGGGTGAATCACAATTGGCTACAAAGCTTTCTATTCCTAGTAATGGAGCAACAAGTTTGGATTTAGACTTGAATGATGTTAATTTGAAAGGTTATATTTTAGGATCTTCTTTTAAATTAAGAGTTACTGCCGAAGTTGTTATTCCTTATGCAAGTCAAGATATTAAAATGAATCAAACAATGCATATTAAAGCAACGTTGTTAAACTAATTACTATGCCCATTTATCACAAATTAGGGAACGTACCGCAAAAACGACATACTCAATTTAAGTCGCCTGAAGGAAATTTTTATTACGAACAATTATTTGGAACTGAAGGTTTTAATGGACACTCATCGTTATTGTATCATGTTCATCGTCCAACACAAGTAAAAGAAATTATAAAAAGCTATTCTGTTCAACCGAAAATTGCGGTAGATAAAAACATTAAATCCTTGTTATTAAAAGGTTTTGAAATTAAGCCAACTGCTGATTTTTTAGAAAGCCGTAAAACAGTTTTATTAAACAGTGATTGTCATATTGGATTAGCTGCACCAACAAAAAGCTTAACAGATTATTTTTATAAAAATGCAGATGCTGATGAATTAATTTTTATTCATAAAGGAAAAGGAAAGCTTCGTACTTTTATGGGTAACATTAATTTCGAGTATGGCGATTATTTAGTTATTCCACGCGGAATGATATACCAGATAGAATTTGAAACAGCTGACAATCGTTTATTTTACGTTGAATCACATGCGCCATTTTATACACCAAAACGTTATAAGAGTTCGTCAGGCCAGTTACTAGAACATTCTCCATTTTGCGAGCGTGATTTTAAATTGCCAACTGAATTAGAAGTATACGACCAAAAAGGTGATTTTATCATTAAGATAAAAAAAGAAGGGATGATGCATGAAGTAGTGTATGCAACGCATCCATTTGATGTAGTAGGTTGGGATGGATATAATTTTCCTTACGGATTTAGCATTCATAATTTTGAGCCAATTACAGGGCGCGTACATCAACCACCTCCAGTACACCAAACATTCGAAACATCAACCTTTGTAGTTTGTTCGTTTGTTCCTCGTGTATATGATTATCATCCATTAGCTATACCTGCTCCATACAATCATAGTAATATTGATAGTGATGAAGTATTATACTATGTTGATGGAGATTTTATGAGCCGTAATAATATTGAGCAAGGACATATAACATTACATCCAAAAGGAATTCCTCACGGGCCAGCTCCTGGAGCTATGGAGCGTAGTATAGGACAAACCGTTACTCAAGAATTAGCAGTAATGGTTGATACCTTTAAACCTTTAATGGTTACCGAAGATGCAATGGGCATAGATGATAGTAAGTATTATAAGAGTTGGGTAGAATAGGTTTTATTAAACACTAATTTACCATAGTTATAAATTAAAAACACCTGTCAGTTATAAAACTTGACAGGTGTTTTTGTAATGTTACGTTTCTTGTATTAAGATAGTTCTATTAAATTAACTGTAAATAAAAAACCCTTAAGAAATTTCTTAAGGGTTTTTTTATGATGTTAATCTTTTAAAGATTATTCGATAGTTTCAGAATTCTCTTCGTTTTTAACTTGTGGTTTGTAAATTGGCTTGTCCGATTTTGGAGCATTTGGATCTACATAATCCCAGTTTACAATACGGAATACTGTACGACGGTTTTTTTGGTGTAAAGCTTCTTTCTCTTCTTTAGTTTTAGCTTTATTAATTACTGCATCTTTAACTAGTAATTTTTTCTCGCCCCAACCTTTGCTCATTAAACGCTCTAAAGGAATTTTCTTCTCTAAGTTTAAGTAATCAACACAAGACTTAGCACGCTCTTCTGATAATGTTTGATTGGCTTTGTCATTACCACGGCTATCTGTATGCGCCTGTAACTCAATCACAATTCCTGGATTATCAATTAAAGTTTGGTATAAGAAGTTTAATGAATCTTTAGATTCAGGACGTAAAGTTGCTTTTCCTAAATCGTATTGTACAGCAGGAAAACGAATTTCTGCTTTTACAGCTGTTAGAGCAAAGTCTTTCACGTAATCTTTTGATTCGTTTTCATCAACCGTAGTTAACTTACCCATGTCTTTGTTTGCTAAGAAGCCTAATTTAAATGATTGAGACATCGTTGACTTATCAGTTGCTACAGTAACTTCGTAAGAAGTGTTTTCTTTTAATTTAAACGTGTATTTTCCATCAACACCTGTTTTAAGTTCAAACATATCACCGTTAGACCCTTTTAAATGGATTAAAGCATTTGCAACGGGCTCATTGTTTTCTTCAGAAACAACAGTACCATTTAAGTTAAAGTTTAAAGGAGGTAATACAAACGACCAGATATCATCACTTCCTTTTCCGCCTTCACGGTTAGAAGTAAAGTAACCTCTCATTTTTTTACCTTCGAAAATAAT
The DNA here is from genome assembly GCA_043719555.1 of Bacteroidota bacterium. Lineage (GTDB taxonomy): Bacteria > Bacteroidota > Bacteroidia > B-17B0 > Aurantibacillaceae > UBA4416. The sequence goes on from JAYSTR010000163.1 coordinate 10,033, forward strand.
ACCGAAATCATCACCAGCGGAGTTCATTGGGTATTTTAAGTTTTCTGGAGCTTTAGAAAATTTACCGCTAGCATCTTTTTCTGTTTTAAAGATATCTAAACCACCCATACCTAAATGTGTATTAGATGAGAAGTATAATGTTTTATCATCATCAGCAATAAATGGATACATTTCATCACCCGAAGTATTTACAGTTGGACCTAAGTTAACTGGCTGACCCCAAGCTTTTGATTTTTTATCATAAGAACTCATCCAAATATCTTTTCCGCCGTAACCGCCAGCTAATTTAGATGTAAAGTATAATACATCGCCAGTTGTGTTAATAGTAGGGTGTGCAAATGCTACTGAATCTACACAAAAAGGTAATAATTCAGGCTCAGCCCAAGATGGACCTTGCTTTTTACAAACATATAATTGACATTTTAAGTTTTTCTTTTTCTCTTCTGGGCAACGTGTCATAAACATAACATCACCTTTTTTAGATACAGCAACAGAAGCCTCATTCATTTTAGAAACGATAGTAGTTGCTAAACCAACTGGCGTGCTCCATTTTCCGTTTTTATCTAATTTAGTTTCGTATAAATCAGAGTGATTTTGCCCAGTTGTAACATCAATAGAACCTTGAGCACCTTGACGGGTTGATGTGAAAATTAAACCAGTGAATTTTTTATCAGAATAAGCAGGACTAAAATCAGACTCTTTAGAGTTAATTAAAGCCATATTCTCAACTTTTAAACGAGTTTCTGGTGTGTTTTTAGCATCTTTCCATTGTTGCGCTAATTCACAAGATTTTACACCAGCTTCTCCACGAGGATCAGAAGGCATTTCCTTTTTAAAGTTATTGTATTCAACAATAGCCTCAGGGTATTTCATTTGTGCTTTTAAGCAATCTGCTAATTTTAAAGTAGCAATTGGATCTGGATATTTTGCTTTAATAGCTTTGCTGTAGTATGTTTCAGCAGCTTTTAAGTCGTTAATTTCAGCGTAAGATTCACCTGTACGATACAAAATTTTAGCTTTTGCATCAGCTTTTTTAACTTTAACATAAGCTTGTTTGTAAAGCTCAATAGCGTTAAAGTATTGGTGGTTATCATAAGCTACATCAGCATCTTTTAAGAAGTTCTTTTGAGCGCTTAACGAAAACGTTAATGCTATTACAGCAGTAGTGGTTAGGGCAAGTTTTTTTAAGTTTTTCATAGTTGATTTAAACTTTATACGGCGCTAATATATGTATATTTTTAAAATATCAAAAGTTTTAATAACAAAATACTACAACTTTAGTCGAATTTGAACGATTTTATCTTTGTGAGCATCAAGAATAAAATAGAAATGATAAAAACTGTTTGATACATGTTCGTTTAGCCAAAAAAATCAGACGTCATGTTTTAAATGATGCAATATTAAAACTTTTAGTAAATTCGCTTTATATGACGACAATTATAAAAACTCAGAAAATAAATGCAAAACAAAGTATAGTTATTTTGTGCTCGGCATTTAAAAATAAACCAGAATATGCTTTAACAAAAGAGCAGGTAGAATACATCCAAACTCAAATAAAAACACACGATAAAAAAGCAGTTACAATTAATGATTTAACTCGTATTATCACTATAGTTATAGTTGATGAAAAGAAAGAACATTATAGCACTTTAGAATCGATTCGTAAAACGGCTACAGCCATAACCGATGCATTAAACGCTGAAAAAATTAAGGAGGTTAGTAGTATTAATGAATTGCATAATGCTGATTATTCGTTGGCTTTAGCTGAAGGATTAGCGTTGGCGAATTATCAGTTTATAAAGCATAAACCATCTGGAAAAAAAGGTGCAAATACCTTAGATAAAATTAGTGTTGTTGATGCGAAAGTAAGCTCTGTGCAATTATCAAATTTATCTATTGCAATTGATGCTAATTTAAAAGCACGCGATTTAGTAAATGAGCCGGTAAATAAACTTAATGCAGTACAATTAGCCGATGCTTTTAAAGTGATGGGTAAACAAGCAGGGTTTAAAGTTGAGGTATTGAATAAAGCAAAAATCACTCAGTTAAAAATGGGAGGCTTATTAGCTGTAAACCAAGGTAGTGTTGATCCGCCAACGTTTACAATAATGGAGTACAAACCTAAAAATGCTAAAAATAAAAAACCATATGTGCTTGTTGGTAAAGGTGTAGTGTATGATACAGGTGGATTAAGCTTAAAACCTACACCTAATAGTATGGATTTAATGAAGTGTGATATGGCAGGTGCTGCAGCGGTTGGTTGCACGATGTATGCTATTGCAAAAGCAAAATTAAATGTACACGTTATTGCTTTAGTGCCTGCTACGGATAATCGCCCTGGTTTTAATGCTTTTGCGCCAAGTGATATTATTACAATGATGGATGGCAGTACGGTAGAGATGTTAAATTCGGATGCTGAAGGCAGAATGATTTTAGCTGATGCCTTACATTACGCTAAGCGTTTTAATCCGGAAATGGCAATCGAATTATCAACGTTAACAGGAGCTGCAATGGCTGCTATTGGGCATTTTGGCATAGTGAGTATGGGAACGGCAACCGACGACCAAAAAACAAATTTAACAGTAAGTGGTTTGCGTATGCACGAACGATTAGTTGAGTTTCCGTTTTGGGACGAGTATGATGAATTATTAAAATCGGATGTTGCTGATCAAAAAAACTTAGGTGGACCTGTTGGCGGTGCAATTACTGCGGGTAAATTTTTAGTAAAATACACGAACTACCCATATATGCATTTTGATATTGCAGGGCCAGCATTTACAACTGCTAAAGATAGCTATCGTGGAAAAGGCGGTACAGGTTATGGCGTACGTTTATTGTTTGATTTCTTTTCGAATTTATAATTTAATACAATAATATGATAGATAATAAAATTGTAGTTGGTATATCGCAAGGCGATTTAAATAGTATTAGTTTAGAAATAATTTTAAAAACATTGCATGACTCTGCTTTGTCAGAGATATGTGTACCGGTGTTATTTAGTTCGCAAAAAACGGTTTCGTATTACCGAAAAGCATTGGGTTTAGAGGAGTTTAATTTTAATCCTATACGCGATTTCAATCAAATTAATTCTAAAAAATCAAATGTTTTTATTTGTTACGAAGAAGAAGTAAATATTGAAATTGGAAAGCCTAGTGTTGTAAGCGGTAAGTATTCTAAATTATCATTAGAGATTGCAACGCAAGCTTTAGTAGATAAAAAAATTGATGTGTTAGTAACAGGGCCGTTTAATAAACACACCATGATTGAAGCAGGATTTAATTATCCTGGTCATACAGAATATTTAGGCGATAAATTAGGTGGCACGCCTTTAATGTTGCTTTGTGATGATAACTTACGTGTTGCTGTTGCAACAGGGCACATGCCTTTAAAAGAAGTAGCACAACATATTACTACCGATGGATTGATAAAAAAAATCACTCAATTAAATAATACATTGAAATCAGATTTTGGAATTACTAAACCAAAAATTGCAGTGTTGGGTTTAAATCCACACGCTGGCGAAAATGGCTCTATTGGTAGCGAAGAAATTACAACGATTACTCCTGCTATTAAAAAAACAGCTGAAACAATGATGGTTTATGGACCTTATTCTGCCGATGGATTTTTTGGTAACGCTACCTACAAACAATTTGATGCAGTGTTAGCGATGTATCACGATCAAGGATTAGTGCCATTTAAAACATTGGCATTTAATAGTGGTGTAAATTTTACAGCAGGCTTACAGTTTATTCGCACGTCGCCAGACCATGGCACGGCTTATGAAATTGCAGGAAAAAATATTGCCGATGAATCCTCTTTCAGAGAAGCCGTTTACTTAGCTATTGATTGTTATCGTAGAAGAAATTTAAATGCGGAAATATCCGCTAAACCTTTAGCATTTACAACTATTAAAAAAGAAAGAGGATAGATTTTTTGAAATTATTATGTTTAAAAAAGTCAAGTTTTACTTGACTTTTTTTATTTTATATTACATTGCTTCGCTTACAACTTCTTTAACAGCATCTGGCAATAAGCGTTTTAATAATGCTTCAATCCCCGCTTTCAAAGTCATTGTACTACTTGGGCATCCGCTACAAGCGCCGCGCATTTGCACTGTAACTATTCCATCTCTTAATTCTTTAAAGGTAATTAAACCGCCATCCTGCTCAACTGCTGGACGGATATATTGATCTAATATTTCAATGATTTTAGCTTCTACTTCGTCTTTTGCAGCAACGTGTTGTGTGCTAATCGTAGTGCGTTCTGTAAAGGTATTGTCAATGGCTACTTCTTGTTTTGGCAATGCTGTCACAATTAAATTGCCTTTGTTTAAGTAGTCAGTTAAAAAGATACGTAACTCTAAACTAATATCATCCCACTCAACGGCATCTATTTTAGTAATAGTAATATAATTAGCAGATATAAAAACTGTTTTTACAAACGGAAATTGAAACAGTTGTTTTGCAATGGGTGCTGTCATTGTTTCAGAACTATTTTTGTATTCTGCGGACGCACCTTTTTCGTTAATTAAAACTTTATTGGCAACGTATTTCATAGAGGCAGGATTTGGTGTTGCCTCAATATATATAGAATAAGGTATTTCGATGATTGGTTCCATAATATTGTTGTTTGTTATCTATAAGTAATACTACAAAGATAGCAATGATTTTTGTGATTGGTTGTGCAAAAAATTAAGAATTTGAAGAGACTACCTCGTCATTTTGTATGGTATAAAACTCTGGAGTTGTTGCTTTTCGTAAGTTTAAGTAACTATTATAGATTTCTGTAAAACCTTTGCGCTCGTCTATTACCGCATCAAAATTACCGGTTAATCCCATTAACAATTCACAAGCTTCGCGTACCGCAAAGTTGCCACAACTGCCAGCTGTTACATAGTCGGCAATGCGATGTTTATACACGTACTCGTTAAATAATGGATTGTTTGGGCGAGGAATAAAAATTCGTATGCCGCATTGTTCTGCTAAACTTAAATCTAATACATCATCAAATACATAACATATTTCGTGTAGTTGAATGTTTTGTGTTTTACATAAATGATTGGCGGCAATTAATTTGTTAGCACATTTAGAATATGAAAAATGTAATCGTTCGCGTTCTATGAACGTAAATGCGGCTTGATTTTTTTCGCCAGAAATAATAGCTGTTATAGGTAAGTGATTATGTTTTAAAAAATAGGAGAAGCGCAATAAATTAACGCCCATACTATCGGCTTCGTTAAATTTACTTTGCATTAAATGATCTTTTGATGCATCTGTAAATACGCCATCCCAATCAAATACAAAGGCTTTGATGTGTTTTAGGTTTTCGATCATGGTAACTTCGGGAGTTAAAAACTGACCGCCAACTGATGTAAATAATTGTGAAATGTTTGACATATTAAATTTTATAATGACTAATAATACGTTATAAAAATACTCATTTTATATTGAGAAGTTTGAGATAGAGTAGGGGTTATAAATAGAAATTATTTATAACCTATAAATCCAGTTGCGCAACCAAAAAAGTATGATTTAAAGGTTACGTTAAGTCCGGATTCTTTAAATATTTCACTAGCCGCTTTTGCATCATTAAATTCTAAGGTGTATTTCCATAGCATTTTATATTCAATAGGATTACCAAGCATTATTTTTCCAACTATAGGAATAATTTTACCTAGATATAAACCATAAAAACATTGAAGGATTGCATTTTTAGGTTTTGATACTTCAATGAAAGAAAATTGCCCTCCGTATTTTAATATTTTTTTAGTTTCATTTGCTAATTGTTTTAATTGTTCAGAATTAAATGTTTTAAGTCCAAAAGCACAGGTTACATAATCATAATGATTTTGAGGAAGATCATTATTTAAAACATCTTGTTGAATAATATTAATTTTAGAGTTGAATTTAGCTCTGTTTTTTGCTTTAGCATAATTTAGCATGCCTTCAGAAAAATCTAATGCAGTAATATTTGCATTTGGCAATTTTTGTTTTGTTGCGCCCCAAGTTTCTCCCATTCCAGTAAGTAAATCAATTATCTCAACCTCTTTATTACTAGATTGTAATGCTTTTAAATACTGTTTTCGCCAGCGAATAGAAAACCCAAACGAAGATATATAATTCATTCTTTCATAAGAGTTACTCATTCTATTGAATAAACCTTTTACATAATCAGGGTTATAAATATTATTTTCCATTTAGAACTATTTTCCATTTCTCTGTTTCTGCAAATTCTTTAATTATAGAATTTCTAGCTATTAAAAAACTGGTTAGATGTTTTGTTAATATGATACGATTGAATAATTGACCTAATACTCCAAATGGAGATTCAAATTCAAATACATCTCGCATAATCACCTCATTATCTTTTTGCTCAAAAAAATGATCGTGCTTTATTGATTTAAATATGCCTTTAATTTGTTCATCTCTAAAATGAAACGGCCTGTTATGAGCTGTTATTTTTGTTGTGAGTTCTTGTCTAATTCCAAAGTGAGTTGCTTGCCAAGTCACAAATTCATCTAATTTAATTAAACCTTCAGTTCTACCTGCAATCGCCTGTTCATTTGTTTCAACAGTTGAAAGCTTATGTAAATCTATGCTTGAAGCTAAATCGAAACAGATTTCTATATTTGATTTTATTGATGTAGAAAGTTTGATTAATGGCATCGATAAATATTATTTAAATGTGATTTTCAACCCTATCTAATTTCCCATTCTTTCCAATCCATTTCTTCTCCGTTAAGTATTCCTAAATAACTTTGATAACGTTCGGATGAAATCTCTCCTTTTTCAACTGCTTGTAAAACGGCGCACTTAGGTTCGTTTACGTGTATGCAATTATTAAACTTGCAATTAGTTTGTATGAGTTTAATTTCCGGAAAATAAAAACCAATCTCTTCTTTTTTCATTTCCACTAAGCCCAATTCTTTTATGCCAGGAGAATCAATAATGTTTCCGCCAAATGATAAAGGGAATAACTCTGCAAAAGTTGTAGTATGCGTACCTTTTAAATGAGCTGATGATATATCGTTTGTTCTTAAATCTAAATTAGGCTCTATGGCATTTACTAAGGTTGATTTTCCAACGCCACTATGTCCGGCCACTAAAGTTGTTTTATCTTTTAAAATATTTTTTACTAATTCTACATCTTGTTTATCAAAGGAACTAATTGCAAAACACTCGTAACCAATAGATGTATATAATTCAATAATTTCGTTTTGCAATTCAATCATTTCATCATCCAAAACATCTTTTTTATTAAAAATAATTTTTGCAGGAATTTGATAAGCTTCAGCCGTTACTAAAAAACGATCAATAAAACCAAGCGATGTACGCGGTGCTACTATGGTTGCTAATATTATGGCCTGATCTAAATTACTCGCAATAATATGCGCTTGTTTAGATAAATTAATTGATTTACGAATGATGTAATTTTTACGCGGATGGATATTTGTTATTTGAACACTTCCATCGGGGTCTATTTCAATATCTACTATATCTCCAACTGCCACAGGGTTAGTGGTTTTACGGTCATCCAAACGTATTTTGCCTTTTAATCGACATTGTTGAATAGTATTGTTTTCGGCTTTAACTAAATACCAACTACCTGTAGATTTCATTACTAATCCTGTCATTCTGCGCTTTATATTTATTTAAAGTTATTGAAAAAATTGTATTCTAAAAGTAGTGCCTTTATTTTCTTCGCTTTGTAAAATAAAAATTTTACCGTTATGGTAATTTTCTATAATACGTTTGCATAAAGATAATCCTAAACCCCAACCACGTTTTTTAGTTGTAAATCCTGGCTTAAATACCGCCTTATGATTTTTTTTAATAATACCTTTTCCTGTATCAGTTAAATCAATAATTACACCTTCGGGTATTTCTGTTAAAGTCACAGTAAAGTCGCCCTTACCATTCATAGAGTCAACCGCATTTTTACAAATATTTTCTATTACCCATTCAAATAAAGGTGTAGAAAGCATCACGTGAATTGGAGTATCAGGAATATTAATGGTGTAATTAATATTTTTTGAAGTTCGTGTTTTTAAATAATCTAAAGCGTTTTTTAAGACGACACAAATGTCTTCGTTATGCAGTGTTGGTTGCGAGCCAATTTTCGAAAAACGGTCAGTGATGGTATTTAATCGCACCACATCTCTATTCATTTCATCCACAATGCTATCATCAGTTCCTGTTGCTTTTAAATGATCTATCCAAGCCATTAAAGATGATAGTGGCGTACCTAACTGGTGCGCTGTTTCTTTACTCATCCCAACCCATACCTGATCTTGTTCTGCTTTACGTGATGTACTAAAAAGAATGTAAGCAATTAATAAAAACAAACCTATCACCCCAAATTGTATGTAGGGATAATATTTTAGTTGAGTAAGTAATGGCGACTCTTCGTAAAAAATATAATTTTTTGTTCCTTCTCCTAAGTCAACTTCTATAGCAACGTTTTGTTGCTCCATTTTTAACAAGGTTGCTTTGAGTGCCTGTGGATTACTGATTTTTAAGGAATCTAAATTACCAGATGCGATAACGTTAGTTTTAGAAGAGTCGGTATAGATAACAGGTACAGCGGCGCTATTGATGGCGACTTCATTAATAAAGGATTTAATTAAATTATCAAATACAACTTTGATATCGTTAAATAATCGACTGTCTTTATAAAATAAATAATTTTTTTTGCCTTTATAATATTCAATCACCACGGGCTGGTACGTTTGGCGCATTGTTTCTAGCTCTCGTTTTAAAGCTTCTTTATCATTGGCTATAACAGAATCTAAATTTCTGCTAGCGGTAACGTTTAATAATTCATCTGTTAAAATTACAGGTACGGTTGTATTATCTTGTAACACTTTTAATACAAAACTAATATCTACTACGTCGCTATTTAATTGTTTGGTTGCTGATGCGTATAGCTCTGCTTTTTTACGTTCTTCAGTTTGTAATTTTTGAAATAAATCGTTGGTGAATTTTACCAGTTTTGCTTTTCTCTGAACGGCATCAGCCCACAATTTAATTTTAACACGTTCATCGTTAGCAATATCTTTTACTAATTTATTAGTGTACCATAACGATGTAAACACAATGCAAATAGCAACTATAAACAGTATCCATTTCCAGCGTTGTTTTTGTGAGTAAATATTCATTGTAATACGAAAATAAGTAATTAATAACGCTATTGCAATGGAGTTATTGTGGCTTTGGTTTTACTCATCTTTAAAAAAATGAAGCTTATGCAAATCAATTAACTGTATGTTTTGATAATAAAAATTAATTACATCGTTGTGCTTATAGCCTAGTTTCGCCATTTTCATTGCACCTTCTTGGCACATGCCAACACCATGGCCAAAACCTCTGCCTTTAAAAATAATTGTATCGCCTTGAGGTACTATGGTAAAAAAAGTTGATTTTAATTGTAAGTCATTACGTACATTTTTTAGTGGCACACGTATATTATTTGCTTCCAAGTATGTTTTTCTCATTTCTTGTTTAAAGTTAATAGCTGCCCAACGTGCATTAGAATCTTGTATAGGATAATTATGTTTCAATTTTAAATAAGATAACCAATCATCTTTAGGCATTTTTCGTTCCCAATGGGCATTTGGCATTTTAGTGCTAAAGGTATCGTTCACACTTCGTAAGTATGGCAATCGTCGGCCCCACACATCTTCAGAGTTAGCAGTTTGTCCACCACTATTGCTATGAAAGGCGGCGTCAATTAAATTTAAATTATCATCAACTACAACTCTTCCTTTAGTATCATTTACAGCACGCATAATCTCGAGTTCTGTGGTACGACCAAAATAGGCTTGACAATGTGTATGGTCGCATAAATTAAAATTTTCGGGACCGTGTTTTTGTAAATGCGATAAAGCAAAAGTTCGTGCTAAAATGGCTTGTACTTTGTAAAACTCCGCGTATGATCGTCTGCCAGATTCTGCCTGTACAACACCTGCTATGTAATTATCTAAAATAATTTCGTTGGTGCATTTTAAACTTCCTAGTTCGGTCTCTATAATTATATTATCGTCGTAAATGCGAGGTTTGCGATCAGGTAAAATTAATTTTAAACGAAACGATTTTAATTCATCTCCACTCGAAATTTTAATGCGTTTAAATTTTCCTATAATACTCTCAAATGTTTTTACCTCAATAGAATCGTTGCTATAGCTTAACTTAATAATGGGATTTTGTGATGAGTTTAAAACTTCAACGCCATTAGCCCAAAGCGAGTAATTACCAGCGTTAGCACTAAAGGTAAAGGACTGTACTTTAAGTTGCGAAAATATTTTAATAGATACAAGATCTTCTTTTAAAGTGAATCTATGTTTAGTAGCCTCACTAAACGAAAGTTTTTTAGTCGTGTAAAACGAACTCAATAAGCCAAAGCACAAGCAAATACTTAATAGAAAAATATATAATTTATTTTTTTGCATTTACTTGGTTATAAATTAATTTGGCTACTTTTTTTGACGCACCACTGTTGCCTAGCAAAGTAATTAGTTTGTCGTACTCTGCAAGCATTGTTGTTCTTGCTTCTCCTGCTAACAACAAATTTAATTCGGCTGTTAAGTTTTTAGGCGTTAAATCGGTTTGTATTAATTCTTTAACAACGGGTTTGTCCATTATTAAATTTGGTAACGAAATATATTTCACTCTATCTCCAACAACCATACGCGCTATGGAGTACGATACAGTGCCGCCTTTATAGCAACACACTTGTGGTAATTTAAATAAGGCACTTTCTAATGTTGATGTTCCAGATTTGATTATCCCTGCATGTGCATTATGCATTAAAGCATAAGTTTGATTAAACACCACGTGTAAATTTTTATCTAAAGCTTTTTGATAAGCCTCTTTTGGTAAGTTAGTTGTGCCCGCAATTACAAACTGATAATCAGGAAAGTCCTTTACAACCTCTAACATAATCGAAAACATTTTTTCTATTTCCTGTTTTCTACTTCCGGGTAATACGGCAATAATAGGCTTGTTATCTAAATTATTTTTAGATAGAAAAACTTCTTTAGTTGGAAGATTTTTTTTCTCTTGTTCTATAGCATCTAATAATGGATGACCTACATAATCCGCATTATAGTTGTGTTTTTTATAAACAGCCACTTCAAATGGGAGGATTACAAACATTTTTTCACAAGCACGTTTTACAATCTCTACGCGGTTTTCTTTCCAAGCCCAAATGGTGGGCGATATGTAATACAATACTCTAATGCCTTGTTGTTTTGCCCAATCGGCAATACGTAAATTAAAACCAGGGTAGTCTACTAAAATTAACACATCGGGCTTATAAGCTAAAATATCTTGCTTGCAAAAATTTATATTTTTGAAAATAGTACGAATATTTTTTGCAACCTCCACAAAGCCCATAAAAGCTAAGTCTTTAATGTGTTTGGTTGGTTTTTGATGCGCCACTTGCTCCATTAAATCACCACCCCAAAATTTAAATTCAATCTTGTTATCAAGCAACAGCAATTCCTTCATCATATTTGATGCGTGTAAATCGCCTGATTGCTCACCTGCTATAACGTAATACTTCATTATAATAATGAAATGTATAACGTTAAACCTACATAGGCAAAAGTTGCATACATCATTCCTTTACTAATATCATATGCTTTTTTATTTAGTAGTAAATAAAACACAATTAAATTTGCGATGATACAAAGTATCACTACATCTTGTAGCATATGGCCGTTTTGTAAATACTCTATAAAGCGCATAGGGAACCCAATTTGGCTATGGAAAAATAACCAGTAACACATAAAAATAAAAGCTGGAAAAACAAGTCCAACTAATAAGCCTACCCATATTTTATCAATTTTATCGAGCATTATTAAAGTGTATTTTTTAAATGATTAATATAATTGTGAGCCGTTAAATCATGCATAATTGGTACAATAGACACATAGCCATTTTTTAAAGCCCATTCATCTGTATCTTGTGCTTCGGGTTCAAAATTCACAA
>JAYSTR010000164.1:0-3313 GCA_043719555.1 Bacteroidota bacterium
TTAGCATCGCTACCGCCAGTACCCTCAACTTCTAACTGAAAAGCAACTTTATTTTTTGTTGCAATATGGATGATTTTATTAATGTAACTACGGCGAGGAATTAAACTATCGCGCATGCTAATTACAGGACCTTTTGCAGGATGCACGCCATCCGATATCCACGAAATATCAGAAATTAAAGCCTGATAAATTTTGTATTTATCTACTAAGTATTTTTGTAAGTACGATACGCTTCCGCCACCGTGTTCTTCCCACGTACTAAAAACAATAACGCCGTCCTTTAAGGTTTCAGCTATTTTAAGGGCATTATAACAACCTAATCGATTGTCCATATAACAGCATTGTACATACTCTTTCGTTTCTCTCCAGTAAGGTTTAAAAACCAATTCTGTACCTGTATCAAATTTTCGTTTGGCTTTATATTCTATATTATCTTTTACGATATTAAGCGTTGCTTCGCATTTTCCTTGGCTATCACTGCCTACTAATTCGTAACCTGTTTCAATACGAGGGCCACCAATTTTCACTAATTGTTTTTCGTATCGAACTGTAAAACCAATACTATCGGTATGCGCAAAAATAGCTGTACGTGGTTTTCCAAATACTAATATAATATTATCCTGAAAGCCTTTGCCCGCAATAACTTTAGGTTTATGCTTCCATTTTTTTTGTTCTTTTTTAATGTAGTCTAATAAAAAATCTTTCATTGCTACTTCATTTCCACTTGGAGAATGTATAGCACACATTGTTTTTAAAAGGGATAATTCCATCTTGATAGTTATAAGTTATAAATGATGAGTTTTAAGTTAATATAAATATATGTGTAAAATAATTGTTAGATCCTTTTCTTGAGACCCGATAGCTTTCGATTGCAGGAATTTGTTTACATTGACTCTTAAGAAAAAACTATTCAAAAATAAATTTTTGTTTCACAACGGTGTCTTTCGTTTTCACTTCAATTAAGTAAATACCTTTAGCCATTGTTTGATTAAAGAAAAGTTTGGTATTGATGGTATCAATTTTTGTTAAGTCAAAACTAACTTCTTTTCCTAATAGAGTGGTGATTTTAATCTCAGTAATAATCTCAGAACTTTTAATGGTTAGCATATCCGAAGTTGGATTAGGGGAAATAGATACTGCCGTATTTGATTTATTAGGCTGATTAACAAATAACGTTGTGCCATTTAATAAATTATGAGCAGCGCACATATTTGGAATTCCCCAACCATAATTATTATCAGGTGTAGTAGATTGAGATGCCGTAGCTTTTAAGGCTGCTAAAATTTCCATATTGCTTTTTGTAGGATTGGCTTGCCACAAACATGCTACTGCACCAGCTAATATAGGTGTTGCAAAGGATGTTCCGTTACCGCCAGTAAATGCACCACTTGGCTGACAAACATAAGAACCCTCTCCCTTAGATGATAAGTCAGGCTTAATTCGGCCATCGGCTGTTGGCCCTACTGAACTAAAGCCAGAATGTACGCCTAAACTATTTACTGAACCAACCGTACACATACTATCAGCATCCGAAGGAATTCCAATTCTGTTCCATGAGTTACCACCATCATTACCCGCCGCGTTTAATACAAACATTCCTTTACGAGCTGCCATCGTTGATGCAATAGACATCACGGATGTTTTACCATCTAAATCGGCATACGTATGACTTGTAAAAGGAGCGTCAAAGCCAGTATAGCCTAATGAGGTAGTGATAATATCCGCCCCAACACTATCTGCATATTCAGCAGCTACTACCCAATTGTTTTCTTCAATAGGTTTTTCAGAGCCAACATCTTCTGTTCTGCATAAATACATACTAGCTTTTGGAGCCGTACCTATTAAATTACCAGGAGAGTTACCTACAATGGTTGATAAACACATAGCACCATGGCTATTATCTTCGTAAACTGATGTATTACCATCAACATAATCACGTGTACCTAAAATTCTATTTTCGTTTCGAAGCGAATCAAATACCGGATTAGTACCTGCGTTATTAAAGCCTGCATCTAACATCGCAATTACCATTCCTTGTCCACGATAGCCTGCATCATGCATACAATCAACCCCTAATTGATTGGCTTGATTAAAAGAGGGGCCATAATTATAGCTTGTTGTACTAGTAGTTTTTTGTGTTTGTTGTATGGAAGATGCTATCACAGGTTTTACACCTACTGGAGTAGATGAATGTAATTTTGCAATAGGGTTAGAATTTAATACGCAGGTTAAACTATTAACCGCATTTAATTGTACAGTATTAGTAATAATAACAATTGCAGCATTAAACCACTTAGATGTTTGAAACACTTGAGCTCCTGTGGCATTTACCTGATTTACGTAGGTTTGATTGACTGGTAAATCTGAAGTATTAATTGCTATACCATGATTAGTACGACGCGCAATGCTTCGTGCAGATAAAAAAGCACTAGGATTAGCAACACTATAGGTAGAGTTATTTTTATCGGTGAATTTAATCCAATACTTTGTATAGGTTTGAGCACTCATCTCACATAAAGTAACTATTGAAATAAGAGCAGTAAGTAATGTTTTATTCGATACCATGACTGATGTATATTTGTTTGTAAATGATGCCGCTTTTTATACGTTGCTCTACAGGCAAAGCATTTACGGTTTCTGATTTTAGGTCTTTAATTTCTCGATAAATTAAACCAATATTTTTGGCATATTTTTCAATATAATATTCACGATGAATCACGTTTTTTAATTTGTCGTCTTTTTGTTCTACAAATAAAACATTATCAAAGGCAATACCATTAATGGTTTCGGCTTTATCGGTGTATTTGTATTTATAGTCGAGCGTTACAAATGTATTAAAAGCATTGCCATTCCATATTTTATCCGTCACAACCGGAAAAGTTAGTTTTGTAAATCGTATATCTTCTTCAACTACTTCGTAGGTTGTTTTTGTTCTAATGCAAGTCCACACATCTTTTAATGTCCAGGGAATGTTATCGTAGCTAGTCGAAGGATTGTATAACTTGATGTATCTCACTAATTTGAGGGCCGCACGACCTTCGGCATCAGTAATATTTTCTTCTAGTTTCTCTTTAATACGGTATTTAAAAATGGTTGTATCTTTTTTAAAATCATCGTAAACCACTGAATCCACCTCATAAATCACATATTTGCCAATAATTGTAGGCGCATAATCATAGCCCACATCGGGAGGTAATTCTATTTTATCTTTTTTACAAGAAACCATAGAACCAAGTATAAAAAAGGCAATTAGTATTCGAAGCATAATGTTAGTTAAAGTTACTAATAAATAATCGCTAAATCAATTGTAAAA
>JAYSTR010000165.1:0-21857 GCA_043719555.1 Bacteroidota bacterium
GAAATCGTTGGCTTTATAGATCGATACAAAGGCCCAACGGCATATGTTGAAAGTGGTGCAGCATTTCCTGGTGATTGCGCTGGATCGTTTTGACTCCAATTATGTGTTAATGATGCTATACCATCAATATCATTAGAAGAACCTTCTAATATATACGGTGTGGATTTTGGAATTATATAATCTAGCCCTGCATCCGCAGTTGGAGGTGTATTTGTTAATGTTGTAACGGCTCCACAAGTACTATTACCAGTTTTTATATTTGTACTAATATCTCTAACATTTACATAATTAAAATCGTCGTCGCTATTTGGCTGCACATTTGATGAACAAATTCCGGCGTATCCCATTATTGAACTACCACTTGCTGGTTCAACTTCGGTAGTTCCATTACCACTACGGCTACACGTATTCATAACATGATATCCTCCATATTGATGTCCCATTTCATGGGCTACGTAATCAATATCAAACGCATCACCTGTAGGATTTGCACGGCCTGTATAACCTCTTCCTTTATGAAGGCTGTTTTGAGTGGTACTTAAGCAAACGCAAGATAAACAGCCTGCATTTCCACCGCCAGTGGTATTAAAGTTATGTCCAATATCGTAATTAGAAACGCCAATAGCTGCATCAATAGTTTGCGCTGTTTTTGTATTCCATTCATTTGTCCATGGGTCAGTTGTTGAAACCATATAAATCAATAAATCATTATTTGGAATAAAATTCATATGTATAGATAAATCTCTTTCGTATACTCCGTTTACACGATTCATGGTTATTGCCATTTGTGCTTGTATATTCGCTTTTTGCGTTGCAACAACAGTGGTAGTTCCTTTAAAAATGGCGCCATACTCACCAGTACATGATTGCGCTAAACGAAATGTACGTAATTTTTGGTCATTAATATTTTGCACAGTTAAATTACCATCGCCTTTATTGCTTTGTAAAGACGGCAAATCTATTTTTTCATCAGTTAAACATTCAAAACCTTGAGAGTCATTCCCTAAATTACTTCTATCATAAACTATATAATTAATTAAATCTTCAGTAAACGGATCAATGTAGTTTGTACTTTTAATACCTGATAACGACATGGAATGTAAACCAAATTGAGTAACACTAAAACGCATAGTTGCCGTTGGATCATCAATGCCTTGTGCTGCATATGTTTTTATCATCGGATATTTTGCTTCCAAATCGGGATGCATAATTGAAGATTCGTAAACTTTAAATTTTTCGTAATTACCATCTGCGTTAGGGAAATCCAAAACTAATGCAGGCTGATTTGTATTAGAGAATAATACAGGCGCTTTTGCCAATTTAATTTTTAATAGATTTAAATCTAATTGAAATAAATAAAAATCTGCAGGGAAACTTGCTCTACGAACCTTGATGCCAGAAACATCTTTTGTGGGCAGTTTAGTCCATAATCCATCTTTAGTAGATTGAGAAAAGATATTTGAGAAAAGGAACGATGCGAAAATCGTAATAATAATTTTTGAGTAATTTTTTTTCATAAAATAGAAATTTTAAATATTAACCAAAATATGAAAAATATTCACTTAAATTATAAATACCAAAAAAATACCAAATACCAAACTGCCTTTAAACCTCAATTTTTTATCTAAATTGCGCTGTATTTAAATATCTGATGATTAATCAAAAAAAATTACACACCATTGTATTGTTTTGCGTTTTTGCATTCACAATTATATGCGCATATAATTTAAAAAACATCGAGTTTAATTACGATTTCGAAGCATTTTTTCCTAATGAGGATAATGAATTAGAAACATATCAAAGTCACCGTAAGCGATTTGAATGGGATAACGAATTTGGATTGTTAGGCATTGAGAATAAACAGGGCGTTTTTAAAAAAGACTTTTTAGTTAAAATCGAAAAATTATCCAACGAACTAAAAGCAATTCCGAATATTGATAGAATTATTTCGCCTACAAATATTAAAAATATTTCGGTAAGTGGAATAGTGCCAGTTCAAAAAAGGCTTATTCATATTGAAGATGAAACCCTATATAAAGAAGATAGTATTAACATTTACAACTCACCCGAATTAATTGGCTCCTTTTTTCCACACGATGCAAAATCCATTTCCA
Organism: Bacteroidota bacterium; assembly: GCA_043719555.1. Taxonomy (GTDB): domain Bacteria; phylum Bacteroidota; class Bacteroidia; order B-17B0; family Aurantibacillaceae; genus UBA4416. The sequence goes on from JAYSTR010000165.1 coordinate 2,115, forward strand.
TTTTTATTAAAACAAAAGAAGGACTTAGTAAAACAAAGAGCGATAGTTTAGCGCGTAACATTGAAAAAACATTTAAGAAATATAATTTTGATGAAACACATTTTGTTGGTCGTATTGTTGCACAAGATGTTTATTTAAAGAAGTTGCAAAAAGAATTTATATACTTTTTAGGTATAGCTGTTTTTTTAGTCATGCTTTTTTTATGGTTTTCTTTTAAATCGGCCTATGGTGTTATTGTACCTATTTCTATTGTTTTAATTTCGATACTATGGACTTTAGGCATTATGTGTATGTTTCATCAACCACTAGATATTATGACGGTTATGTTGCCAACCATGATATTTATTGCTGGAATGAGTGATGTAGTACACTTTTTTTCAAAATATTTTGAAGAACTTTCTAAAGGTACCGATCGACAAAAAATTTATCCGCTGATTTTAAAAGAGGTTGGCTTCCCTACATTTTTAACATTAATCACTACAGTTGTAGGTTTTTTATCCCTATTATTTTCCAGCATCAAACCAATTAAAGATTTTGGAATTTATACATCAATAGGTATTACAATTGCCTTTGTTTTAAGTTATACGTTGTTACCTGCCCTACTCTATTTTTTTACTCCAAAAAAATTAGTTCAAGTACATCATCATGATAACAAAACTTACAATATTATGCGCAAAGTATTGTTTTGGGTTTTCAGAAATCAAAAAAAAATTATTGTTACAACTACTGTATGCATTGTTTTATCAGCCATTGGCATCTATAACATAAAGGTAAATAATATTTTATTAGAAGATCTATCTGATAAAGTTCGGATAAAACAAGATTTTAAATTTTTTGAAAAACATTATAGCGGTGTACGACCTCTTGAGTTAGCTGTTGAAATAAAAAATCCTAATAAAACTATTTGGGATTATGATGTGATGCAGCAATTAAACTCTTTAGATGATTTTTTAAAAAAAGAATATCACGCTGGTTTTATGTATTCGCCGGCAATGCTTACCAAAACAATTAATAAGGCATTAAATGATATACCTAATGGAGTAAATACATTTCCTACCAAAGAAGAATATGAGGAAATTAAACATCAATTAATAACAAACAAAAAAAATAAAGATGTAAAACGGATTATAACCATTGATGGAAAATATGCTCGCATAAATGGAAAAATAAATGACATTGGAAGTATTGTTGTGAATGAACAAAACAAAAAACTATTTGAGTTTATTAGAACACACATTAATGCAAACGATATAGAAATTAAACTGACTGGTGCAGCTCATTTAATAGATCGCAACAATGAATATATGGTTACTAATATGATACAAGGCTTTTTATTTTCGATTATAATTATTGCCATATTAACTTACTTTTTACACAAAAGTTGGCGAATGGTATTGGTTTTTATCTTACCAAATTTTATTCCTTTGATAATTATTGCAGGAGTTATGGGATTTGCTGGTATCGAATTAAAAGCAGCAACATCTCTTGTATTTAGTATCGCTTTTGGAGTAGCCACGGATGATACAATCCATTTTATATCGCGGTTAAAAATTGAATTAGGTTATGGCAAATCATTAATGTATGCTTTTAAACGTACTTATTTTGAAACAGGTAAACCAATTTTATTAACTACTTTTATTTTAATGGGAGGTTTTGTAAGTCTAATGGTTAGTGATTTTCAAAGTACCTTTTATTTCGGTTTTTTAATTTGCATCACCATCATCATTGCAGTAATTGCAGATTTCTTTTTATTGCCAGTACTATTATTTTGGATTTTAGGAAAATCTAACTCAAAAAAAGAGTCAAAATAAGTTATGCTTTACTCCTCAAAAAGTCAATTCACTCACTCAAAAGTATATTTCACCACTTAAAACGAAAATTTCACTCATTTAAATTAAAAATTCATAGTTTGATTATCAACTACTTAAGTTTTTGTTGTGATTTATTTACATTTTTCGTGTAACTATTTACCACTTTATCCATTATAAGGTTGTAATGCTTTTAAACGCAGCTTATTATATGGAATTTTCACCGCGATACCATCATACCGCCGAACAAATCGACTCAGAGAAGTTGATTATTGAAGCTGCGAAAAAAAACCCAGAAAACTTTGGGCCACTATACGATAAATACTACAAACAAATTTTCGGGTATGTTTATCAACGCATGGATTGTAAAGACACTGCTTTTGATTTAACCTCTCAAGTGTTTTTAAAAGCATTAACCAATATCGAAAAATACGAATATCGTGGTGTACCATTTGCAAGTTGGTTATACCGTATTGCACATAGCGAAGTGATGATGCTCTTTAAAATACAACAAAAAAACAGAACTATAAATGCTGATGTTTCTGATTTAAAAAATATTTGCGAAGAGGTTGAAGAAGAATACATGGAGCAATACAAAAATATATTAATGAGTGTTATAAAAAATTTACCAGAAGATGATTTACAATTAATTGAATTACGCTTTTTTGAAAAACGACCTTTTAAAGAAATTGCAGAAATTCTTAATTTAACAGAAACAAATACTAAAGTAAAGCTTTATCGTATACTTGATAAAGTTAAAATAAAATTGACTAAAAAATCCGCGTAATGGAGACAAAATTTAACTTAAACCGACCACCTATTAACGACGAAGAAATTAATTCCAATAAGGATTTTAGAGAACTCATCAAAAAATTTAAGCAACAAAGCATTACTAAAGCCCGAAAGGACAAAAACTTTTTTAAAAATAAAAAAACTACCTACTCGGCCATAATAGCAGGCGTAGCGGTTGTTTGCACAGTTACCTATTTTTCGGTATTTAATAACAATAAAAACAAAAACACAACAAATGATAAAACAACTACTAGTTTAAATTCTAAATCACAAAACCAAAACACTAACGCTGCCACTTCGAGCGGAGGCAAGAAGCAAGCGTATATAAACGCTCCTATAAAAAAAATAAGTATTCCTTATACTTCGTATAAAGTAAATGCCACAAATGGTGGACAGATTACACATCCCTCAAAAACAAAAATCACTATTCCTAAAAATGCATTTGTAAATCACAAAGGTGATAACATTATTGGCGAAGTAGAAATACAATATCGCGAATTTCATCATCAGGCAGATATTATAGCAAGTGGTATACCAATGCGTTATGATAGTGCTAATGTATCGTCAACGTTTGAAAGCGCTGGAATGTTTGATATAAAAGGTTTTCAGAATAACGAACAAGTATTTATAAATCCTAAAAAACAAATTACTATTGAATTTGCATCATCTAATAATGAAACGAAATTTAATCAGTATGTTTTAGATACTATCGCCAAAAACTGGAAGTTTACTCAAAGAGATGTCATTAAAAATCAAGAGGTTAAGCTAGTCAGTTCGCTCGATCCAGATAGCAATCGAGACGAAAACAAAACTACTATTATACTTAAAAAACAATTGGCTGAAATTCCTCCTAAAATTGAAAAAGAAAAAGTAATTACTAATACAAAAATAAATGCTTTAGCAAAACCAGATCAACCAATAAAGCCGACGAAGGCTACAAACGGAAGACCGCAATTTGAATTAGATGTTGATTATAAGGAATTCCCTGAACTAGCTGCTTTTAAAAATGCTGTATTTGAAGTTGGGAATGAAAACAAAAAATATAATCCAAAAACGGCCGATGTAGTTTGGAGTAGTGCTCAAATTAGCGAAGGTCCGCAAAAAGGAAAAAATTATTTACTAACCCTAAAACTAAAACAACAAGTAGAGCAACTCATTGTTTACCCTGCATTAACTGGCGCTAATTATGATAATGCTGTATCGAACTACGATAAAAAATTTAACGAGTATAGAACTTTATTAGCTAAGCGCGAAGCCAATGAGCAAAAATTAAAAGCCGAGTTTGAAGCAAAACAACTAGCTTATATTAATGAACAAAAAAAATTACAAGATGAGTTGCTGAAAGAGCAAATTAAACTGCGTTTACAACAACAGCAACAATTAACCGAACAGTTTAATTCGTTAAGTCATCAGCAAAAAGTTACTCGACTTTTTCAGGTAAGTAATTTTGGGATTTATAATAGCGATTGTGCATCTCCGAATCCAAATGATAATACCATTAATCCCATTTACTTAGTTAATAACGAAAGTATAAAACCTGAATCCATTTTTTTAGTGAGTCATACAAAAAATATGGTATATAATTTAGCGTACGGTAAGCTGAGTTATAACAATAATGACACTTACAGCTTATGTATAATGGTAAAGGGAAAAGCCTATTTATGTAATAAAGATTTATTTAAAGCGGCCGTTATAAAAAAACAAGTATCATTTGAATGCGTTGCTTTAAATGATAATATAGACAATGTGATAGATTTTAGAAAAGCTTTAGAGATTTAAAAAAAATAAAACATATAATTATGAAACCACTATTTACAATTATTTTCATTGCAATTATTACATTATCATTTAGTAAACAAAAAAACTTTACACCACCTGGTACTGTTCAAGTTAATCCTAATTTATTTTTTGATAAAACAGAAATTAGCAATTTTTCGTGGCAAGAATATGAGTACAGTGTTAAAAAAAAATTTGGAATAAATTCCCCAGAACATGCAGCTTCATTGCCAGATACTTTGGTATGGCGCAATAAATATTCTTATAACGAACCATACGTAAAACATTATTATCGTCATCCTGCATATAAGGATTATCCAGTAGTTGGTATTAGTTATGGGCAAGCGGTAGCATATTGTAAATGGCGTACACAAAAAGTTAATGCAAGATTATTATCTAAAAATAAATTTAAAAATCAAACTATAGAGTATCGTTTACCAACTAAACAAGAGTGGGAGGTTTTAGCTTCAACTGATATTACACCAATTATAAATAATGGTAAAAATGAAAAGGGATTTTATAATTTAAATTGTGTTCGTGGCGCTGGAGATACAATTGGTGTTGTGGGCTATTTAACCAATGAGGCAGATGTAACTGCCCCTGTAGAATCTAACTATAAACATAACTTAGGTTTTTATAATATATATGGTAATGTAGCTGAAATGACACAAGACAAAGGCATTTGCAAAGGTGGTGCTTGGAATAAACAATTAGAAGATTGTGATTATAAAAAAGATTTAACCTATTCAAAACCCGAAGCGTGGGTTGGGTTTAGATGTGTGTGTGTGAAAAATAAAAATTTAACAAACTAAAAACATTCGCCAATAGTAAAATAAAAACCATTATTGTATTTATCCGAGTAACCATAATCGAATCGGATATTCATTTTTTCTTTTTCTAAAATTTGTAAGCGTAACCCGCCTCCAAAACTATATTTAGCATTAGTAAAACTAGCATCATTAAAATGGTGATATACATTGCCTAAACCACCAAATATACACGTGCCTAGTTTCCAAAATAAATGTGCCCGATACTCTGCAATAATAGAATACATCGAATAATCTCGATATCTTCCTTGATAAAATCCTCTCAAGTTATTTGATCCACCAAGGGATGACAATGATCTTAAAGGAACACTTCCTACGGAATAATTATTAAATAATTGTAAAGCAATAATATGATTTTTTACTATGCTTTTAAAAAATCGAGCCTCAGTATTTAGATTATTAAAAGTGTAAGTAGAACCCAATTGACGATCGTATGAAATATATTTTCCTTGTAAAAGAAATCCTTTTGTCGGCCAAAAACTTGAATTCCGAGTATCATAACTTAAACTAACTCCGTAACCTAAATCATCATAATGTTTTTTACCATAAAAGGATGACGTTTCAAAAATCCCACCCTCTTTATAAGATACTTTATATACATTTTGATAATCTACTATAAATCCTACAAATAAGTTTTTTCTAACCATCCTCTTTATATGTCCTGAAAAATATGCCTGGGCGTAAGCATATTTTTCTCTATCGCCATTTTTAGTAAACGAACCTATTCCCCAAAAATTATCAGGAAAATAGCTATGCGATGCTTGAACATATAATATATACTTTTCTTTAGGAAAATATATTGTAGCATCAATTGCCTGTACATTTTGATGCCTTTGTGTAAAAAACGCAATTCCTTGTATAACTGATGTGCGGGTTAATGTATCATTATGATGAGTTGTTTTAAAAGAAGAAGAACCTGATACTCCTAGTGACCATCCCGTTTCGGGAGACTTGAAAACAACAGGAACAGCTAAGTAATGAACTTTTTTACTGGTATCTGTTTTTATCTGAGCAACAGATATCGTTACAAGAAATACAGAAAAAATTATAGAAAATAAAAAATTCAAACAAGAACTATTTTAATTTAACAGTTTTGCAAGTTAATAATTAAAATTGAGCCCAATTTTAGAGAATTTCCGCTTGTCTACTAATAATATATTTATAAATTTGGCTAACTTTTTTAAAACCTTAACAAACACGAAAATATGAGCAAAATTAAAGTAGCTAACCCGGTAGTAGAATTAGATGGAGATGAAATGACTCGCATCATTTGGAAATTCATTAAAGATAAATTAATTGTTCCATATTTAGATGTTGATATTAAATACTATGATTTAGGTATGGAATATCGTGATGAAACTAACGATCAAGTTACAGTTGATGCTGCTGAAGCTATTAAAAAATATGGTGTTGGTATTAAATGTGCTACCATTACTCCTGATGAAGCACGTGTTAAAGAGTTTAAATTAAAACAAATGTGGAAGTCTCCAAACGGGACAATTCGTAACATCTTAGATGGTACAGTTTTCCGTGAGCCGATTGTTTGTAGTAATGTTCCTCGTTTAGTTTCTAACTGGACAACTCCAATTATCGTTGGTCGTCATGCATTTGGTGATCAGTACAAAGCAACTGATTTTGTAGTTCCAGGAAAAGGAAAATTAACTATGAAGTTTGAAGGTGAAGATGGAAAAGTAATTGAACACGAAATTTATCAGTTTAAAGGTGCTGGTGTTGCAATGGGTATGTACAATGTAGAAGAATCTATCCGTGGATTTGCACACTCTTGCTTTAATGTAGCATTAAATAAAAAATGGCCTTTATACTTATCTACTAAAAATACGATCTTAAAAAAATACGATGGTTTCTTTAAAGATATTTTTGAAGAAATTTATCAAGCAGATTACAAAACTAAATTTGAAGCAGCTGGTATCGTTTACGAGCACCGCTTAATTGATGATATGGTTGCATCTGCATTAAAATGGAATGGTAATTTTGTTTGGGCATGTAAAAATTATGATGGCGATGTTCAATCTGATTCAGTTGCACAGGGTTTTGGTTCTTTAGGTTTAATGACATCAGTATTAATTACTCCGGACGGAAAAATTATGGAAGCAGAAGCAGCACATGGTACTGTTACTCGTCACTTCCGTGATCACCAAGCTGGTAAACCAACATCTACAAACCCAATTGCAAGTATTTTTGCTTGGACTCGTGGTTTAGAATTCCGTGGAAAATTAGATGGTAACCAAGAGTTAATTAATTTTTGCCAAGCTTTAGAGCAAGTTTGTGTAGAGACAGTTGAAAGTGGTAAAATGACTAAGGATTTAGCAGTTTGTACTCATGGTAACAAAGTAAACCACGGCGAGCACTATTTATATACTGAAGAATTTTTAGATGCAATTGATCAAAATTTAAAAAAGAAGTTAGGGAAATAAATAATGAATCAAGAATTATTTAATAGAGTAGAAAATGCATTAAAAACTATACGTCCTTATTTAGAGGCGGATGGTGGAGATGTGGAACTACTTGAAGTAACAGATGAAAATGCAGCTATGCTTGAATTAAAGGGCGCTTGTAGCACTTGTAGTATGAGTCACATGACAATGAAAGCAGGTATAGAAGAAACCATTATGCGAGCTGTACCAGAAATAAAATCTGTACACGCTGTTAGAATATAATTTTTGTATATGTACTTAAAAAGAAGCTGTCTCAAAAGGGCAGCTTCTTTTTTTTATTAAATTTAAACATGAATTACTTTACACGACCAGCAACTACAAAAGATAATACAGCAATTTATTCGCTTTATAAAGCGGTTGCACAACAAAATGGAGGTATTGCAAGACTAGAGAATGAAATCACTTCAAAATACATCACATCAAATTTAGAAAAAGCAATAACGAAAGGCATTTGTTTAGTGATTGAAAACCCAGATAATGCAACAGAATTAATTGCGGAAATACATTGCTATAAACCTGAGCCAACTGTTTTTAATCACGTATTGTCAGATTTAACTATTGTTGTAAATCCTAATTTTACTGGCAAAGGTGTAGGTCGATTAATTTTTAGTGAATTACTAAACACAATAGAAACAAATTATAAAACCATTTTGCGAGTAGAATTAATTGCCAGAGAAAGCAATATAAAAGCAATTAAGCTATATCAATCATTAGGGTTTGTGATAGAAGGAAAATTCGAAAATCGTATAAAGAATACTGATGGAGCCTTTGAAGCAGATATTCCTATGGCTTGGTTTAATAAAAATTTTAATAAGAGCGCATAAAAAACCATTTTTGTTCGAGTGCAGTCGAGAACTAATTAAAAAAATACTGCAACATCTCCACTGCTTTAGATATAACACAAAAAAAAGTGGTTGCCTATATTTAGACAACCACTTTTTTATTTATCATTTTTAAGTTAAAAACTATCCTAAATATTGTTGTAATAATTTGCTACGTGAACTATGACGTAAACGACGAATCGCTTTCTCTTTAATTTGACGAACACGCTCGCGAGTTAAGTCAAATTTATCACCAATTTCTTCTAACGTTAAACCATGATTTAAACCGATACCGAAAAATAATTTTACAACATCGCGTTCTCTTTCTGTTAAAGTAGATAAAGCTCTATCAATTTCTTTAGATAAAGATTCCATCATTAAAACGTGATCTGCTTTTAACGAATCATGATTTACTAATACATCTAATAATGAACTTTCTTCTCCATTAGCAAATGGTGCATCCATACTTACATGACGACCAGACACTTTCATCGTATCAGAAACTTTATCAATTGGTAAATCTAATAACTCAGCTAACTCTTCAGCACTTGGCTCACGCTCAAATTCTTGTTCTAATTTAGAGTATGCTTTGTTTATTTTATTTAATGATCCAACTTGATTTAACGGTAAACGTACAATACGAGATTGCTCAGCTAAAGCTTGCAAAATAGATTGACGAATCCACCATACAGCATAAGAAATAAATTTAAAACCACGTGTCTCATCAAAACGACGAGCCGCTTTAATTAAACCTAAGTTTCCTTCATTAATTAAATCGGGTAAACTTAAACCTTGGTTTTGATATTGTTTTGCAACCGATACAACAAAACGTAAATTTGCGCGAGTTAATTTCTCTAAAGCATCTTGATCGCCATCTTTAATTTTCTTAGCTAAAACAACTTCTTCTTCTGCGGTAATTAATTCTTCTCTACCAATTTCTTGTAAGTATTTATCTAATGATGCACTTTCTCTGTTGGTAATCGATTTGGTTATTTTTAGCTGTCTCATTGTATTAGATTTGTTTTATAAGCCCACAAAGATATGAAAAATAAAGGCTCGTGTCAACTTTGTATTGCTTTGATTACTAACGTGTTGAAAATTTAACATTTTACTTTTTTGAAATATATTGAGTTTTATAGAAAACAAATAACACAGCTAACTAAGATTATTCAAATTTTTTATTTTCATTTTTTTTACAATCCAAAACCATAATAAGCGCGCATACCATTAGGATAAATACCTTCAATTAAAATACCACCCGTTTTATTTTCGAGTAATAATTGTAACTCTTTGCTCGTGGTAGTTTTCTTTTTATCAATAGAAGTAATAATAAAACCTTCCTTAATACCTGCCTGTGCAAGCTTACCTGCATCAAGTTTAGCAACTTTTACACCACTAGTAATTTTTAATCGCGCTGTTTCTTCATTAGAAACATCTTCGAATACAACTCCTAATGAATTAACAGATGTACGAACCACTTCAGCTTTTTTAATAATACTTAAATTGTTTTCTTTATTTTTTAAAGTAACAGGCAACACCATTTCTTTTTCATCTCTTATAACGGTTACATTAATTTTATCGCTTGGTTTAAATTTTGCAACTTGTTCTAATAACTCTGCAGTACCTTTAACCACAACGTTTTCAACCTTAGTCACCACATCCCCAACTTTAATTCCTGCTTCTTCGCCAGCGCCACCTTGAGTTAAACCATTGATATAAACTCCTTTTAATTGTTTAACACGATGTTCTTCTGCAAACTTCGAATCAATATCTTGTATACTTAAACCAATGTAAGCACGCTGAACCGCACCATACTCAATTAAATCAGATACAACCTTACGCACTATATTAACTGGAATAGCAAATGAATAGCCTTGATACGAACCATTATTGGATGCGATAGCGGTATTAATACCCACTAAATCACCACTTATATTAACAAGTGCGCCACCACTATTACCAGGGTTTACAGCGGCATCTGTTTGTATAAACGATTCGATGGGAGCCAAACCACCTTGTTGACTTTCTAAAATATTAATGTTACGACCTTTAGCACTAACAATACCTGCAGTAACTGTCGAATTTAAATTAAATGGATTACCAACTGCCAAAACCCATTCGCCAATTTTTACATCATCAGAATTTGCATAATTAATAAGCGGTAAATTTTTATCGTTAATTTTTATAAGAGCTAAATCGGTGTTAGGATCCGTACCTACTACATCTGCCATATAAGTGCGCTTATCATTTAACACAACTTCAATTTTTGTGGCGTCTTTTACAACATGATTATTTGTAGCAATGTATCCATCTTGACTAATAATAACGCCACTTCCGCTACCTTGCATCATATTAGGTTGGCGATTTCTTCCGCCAAAAAACCAGTCTTCAAAAGGATCGTATGCTAAATTATTACGTTGTTCAACAATGGTTTTAATATGAACAACAGAGTTAACTGATTTTTCGGCTGAAGCCACAAAATCAGGTGTATTAGCAGCCACACCCGAATAGCTAGCTAATTGAGTAGGTGCTTGGTAAGGATTATAATTTGTAACTTGATTAGCAGAAGTGTGATTAATGAAATAGTTTCCTGCTAGTGCAAAAAAACCGCCCAATGCGGCAATAAAAACGGTTGAAGTTGCTTTTTTCATGACTAAAAAAATTAAAGAGTTATTTATAATTAATTTATATGATTTATAACGCAAAATTAAATAATAAGTTATGTTCAAAATTTGTTTTTAACAATACTTAACGACGCAAAAAAAATACGTAAATTTATACCTCATTATCATGAGATTTAATCGTAAAATTCCCTCTTTTGTTTTCGGCGTATCAATAGGCTTATTAGCAGGTGCTGCATTTTTTGTATTTAAAATAGACGACTATCTTAAAAAAATAAATAAGCCAAGTATTGCCAATATTAAAGTTGTAGAACAAGTTGTTGCTCCTAATACGAGCGATAATGAAAAAGAACAGAAGGAAAAAAAAACTACCATTAATACAAAAAAATCTCCTAACATTAATTACAATGAAGTAGATGCTTTATTAAAAGATGATGATATAACGGTAGCAAAAGAAGAATTACTATCCGTTAAAAACATTAAAGTCATTGATTTAGATTCGCCAAACAAACAAGATACATTAACTGGGCAACTTGCAGGAATAACGAGCTCAGGATTTTCGAATTTATTTTTTGTTGAGTTCTGGAAAACACCTTTAAACTCAACTGGATATCGTATGACTCGTAACCGTGTTATTTTATATGGTATATCTGATTTTAGTAGTATTACTATTTACAAAGTTGATGAGAATTATTATTTAAAAAATGATGATGTGGTTTATAAAATTTCGGTTGGAACTGATTTTAAACCAATGGAATTAGTAAACGATACCGATTTATTAGCCAAAATTAATTAATACATTTTATGGTTTTACAATGCTATAAATATCAGGGAACTGGTAACGATTTTATTTTAATTGATAATCGAGACATGTCGGTTACATTAACAACAGAACAAATTAAATTTTTGTGCGATAGACGATTTGGTATTGGCGCCGATGGATTAATGTTACTGGAAATTGAACCAGGTGTTGATTTTGAAATGGTTTATTTTAATAGTGATGGTAACCAAAGTAGCATGTGCGGTAATGGCGGGCGATGCATTACAGCTTTTGCAAAACACTTAGGTTTAATTACTAACGAAGCTAAGTTTTTAGCCATTGATGGTTTACACGAAGCAAAAATAAATGATACACAAGTTTCATTAAAAATGAGCGATGTAAGAAAAATTGAAGTAGGTAAAGATTACTATTATTTAAATACAGGCTCGCCACACTATGTAAAATTTGTAACTGACATCGAACATTTTGATGTTTTTACCGAAGGAAAAAAAATTCGTACTAACGAACGCTTTGTATACGAAGGTACCAATGTAAATTTTATTGAAAAAAAGGATAACGAATTATTTGTACGTACATACGAACGCGGTGTAGAAAACGAAACGCTTTCGTGTGGAACTGGTGTTACCGCTTCTGCCTTAATTGCAGCCTTAACAGGAAAAAGTACCACTAAAAATAATTGCCAAATAAAAACCTTAGGTGGACATTTAAATGTAAAATTTGACAAAGTGTTAGAAGATAATTTTTATAACATTTGGCTTGAAGGACCAGCGACCTTTGTTTTTAAAACAGAGATTGAAATAGAAGATACTATAAACTAAACCAACACTAACGGTATAGTTATTTTATGACGCACACTTTCTACTGTTGTACCAAATAAAATATCCTTTAATGTTTTATGGCCGTGCGTTCCCATCACTAACAAATCGCAATTGGTTAATAGTTTAGGGATTACACTTTGTGGCATACCAAAACCTAATTCAGAGTAACAATTATATCCGTTTTCTATCATTTGATCTTGATATAATTTTAAGTAATCGTTATCCATTTTGCTTTCGAAATCGTTGGTATTATTTCCATACAAAAAAGCGTTAGTACTTTCCAATACGTGAATTAATTTATAGCTGCAATTTTTTCCTCCAAGTTGTATGGCTTTATTAATGGCTTTATTATCGCTGGTGCTAAAATCAACTGTAATAGCAATTGTACTATATGGATTTGACTCTTCAAAAATAATTTTATTAACCTCGCCATGAAAATTGTGACGAATATCCTTTTTCTTTTTTGACAGTAATGGCTCAAAGGTTATATAAAACAACATACCTAAACAAAATAACATAAACGGCACAACAGTGTATCCTATAAGCGTTGCATAATTCGAAAACAACAACCAGGCAGTTACCTTTTCCCATAATAAATTACAATTTAAAGCCACAATAATTAAAACAGAAATCCACGACGCAATTTTTTGCCATAGCGGGATAACAAATTCGCCCATCATTTTTTTATTGCTCACAAAATGAATTAATGGAATAATAGCAAAGCCTAATTGTAAACTTAATATAACCTGACTTAATATTAATAAATCGCCAGTTTTACTCTCACCTAAATAATAAATCGTTAAAAATGCAGGAACAATAGCAACCACCCTAGTAAAAATTCTGCGTATCCAAGGCTGCAAACGCAAATTTAAATAGCCCTCCATTATAACTTGGCCTGCTAAAGTTCCAGTAATAGTTGAGCTTTGTCCTGCTGCAATTAACGCAATAGCAAATAATAAGGGAGCAAGCGTACTCCCTAACATAGGAGCCATCATTTTATGCGCTTCTTGAATTTCAGAAACTTCAACGCCAGTATTAAAGAATGTTGTAGCTGCAATAATTAAAATTGCTCCGTTTACAAACAAAGCCAAGTTTAAAGCAATGGCACTATCAATAATATTAAATTTTATGGCTTGTTTAATATCAGCAATTGTGTTTCCAAACTTACGAGTTTGCACTAATGATGAATGTAAATACAAATTATGAGGCATCACTGTAGCTCCAATAATTCCGATAGCAATATACAGCGCTTCATTATTTGCTAAGCCAGGAATCAAACCTTTTGAGATTTCTACAACATCAGGCTTTGCAATGCATAATTGTATGAAAAATGAAACAGCAATAATTCCTACTAAAGAAATTATAAATGCCTCGAGTTTACGTATGCCAGCATTTAACAAAAACAATAAGATAAAACTATCCAGTATCGTTATCGTAACACCGGTGAGTAATGAGATAGAAGGGAATAATAAATGTATACCAATAGCCATACCAACTACCTCTGCTAAATCGCAAGCGGCAATAGCGATTTCGGCTAGCACATATAAAAAAAAGTTAACAAACTTAGTGTAATGATCTTTGGATGCCTGCGCTAAATCTCGCCCACTAACAATACCTAAACGAACACAATGACTTTGTAATAGTAAAGCAATTAAATTACTCATTACTAAAACCCAAATTAAACTATAGCCAAATTTACTACCGCCTTCTATATCCGTTGCCCAGTTTCCTGGATCCATATAACCCACGCTTATCATATAAGCCGGTCCCAAAAAAGCGAATAACTTTCTAAAACCCGTTTTACTAGTCGTGTTCACACTAGCATTTACATCGTCTAAAGATTTAGTTGAATTATTTGTCATTTTTTTGGGATACTAATATAGATGATGCGACTGTTTCACTCAAAAATTCAGAGTGTTTTTTATCAATAGTAATTTTATAAGATGAATCAAACGCATTAATTTCTTCAATTGAAATTGAATTACCAATGTTTAATTTAATATGCGTTAAGTGTTTTAAAAACTTAGGATCATGATTAATAACACCACAAAATACAACCGACTGTTTTTTGGTAATAGTATTTAACGCTACCGCGTTTAGATTTTTCATTTTTCCTTTTTTATCAGGAATTGCATCCCCATGAGGATCAAATTTAGGGTTCTCTAAAAAATCATCAAGTTTTGAAATAAGTAATTCACTATCAACATGCTCTAATTGCTCAGCGATATCGTGTACTTCATCCCATTTAAAATGTAATTTTTTAACTAAAAAAACTTCCCACAAACGATGCTTTCTAATAATATCAAGAGCTATTTTATTTCCACTGTCTGTTAAAGTAACGCCGTGATATTTTTTATATGAAATTAATTTTTTATCGGCTAACTTCTTAATCATGTCCGTAACCGTTGCTGGTTGCATACATAACTTATTAGCAATGTCGTTTGTAGCCACACTGCTACTCTCAGATTTTTCTTCGAGTTTAAAAATAGCTTTTAAATAATTTTCTTCCGTAAAAGATGTTTTCATTTGCACAAATATACAAATTATTACATATCTAAATAAATTTTTAGGCTACTCTAAAATTTAAGAAGACAAAATAAGCATATCGAATGAGGTTAATGCTAAAAAAAATTATTTTAGAAAATAGCCTACGTTTTTTTTAGTAAAAACATATTCTGTCCCAAGTTTTTTTCTGATGTTTCGAATATGAATGTCTATAGTTCTGCTCTTAGAGATTGTAACATCGTTCCAAATAGATTTAGCAATTTCTTGTCGTGTAAAGATTTTATTTTTATTAGAAAACAATAAGTCAAGTATTTCAAACTCCTTGCGTGGCAATGAAATTTCCTGAGAGTTCACGAAAATAACGTACTTATCTCTATCTACAAACAATGCTTCTTTTGAAGCAAATATATTTTGAATTATTGGATAATTCATTAAATACCTTCTCTTAAAGGCATTAATCCGAGCAATAAAATTAAGCACCTTTATTGGTGAAGTGATGAAATCATCTATACCTGCATTAAAGGCAGTGGTTTGAATAAACTCATCTGATTTATTTGATAAAAGAATGATATAAGGCTGAAGAATATTATTTAGATTTCGAATATCTTTAGTGATTGAAATGCCATCCTTCTCTGGAGCATTTAGCTCTAAAAGCAACAAAAAGTTTTTTGATTTAGATAAAATTTTCAATAATTCTTTTTCAGATGTAACACTATTAATATTATACCCATTTGCCAATAATTTTGGTTTAATTAACTCTACATCATCATTAAAGTGAGAAAATATAATTATGTTATCTTGTGGTTGCATATAAAAAATGCGAGCTGAAAAATTTCAACTCGCATTTATTGTTCTTATAAATTATTTAGTAACAACTAATTTTTTTGAAGTCTTATTTTTACCATTAGAAATTTCAACGAAGTAAATTCCTGTTGCATAATTATTCACATTTAAATCGTACGAATTATCACCACTCATAAATTCAATAGCATTAATCGCGTCAATTTTATTACCTAAAATATCATAAATAGTAATTGATAATTTTTCATCCGTAACTAATTCTAAGTAAATAGAAGCTTTATCATTAGCAGGATTTGGAGAAATACCATAAGCTGAAATATTAGTAGCGTGTGCCTGAATACCTGTAGCTAAAGATATATCAGAAAAACTTGCACCACTTGAAGCAATACTAGTAACACTAGGTCTATAATCTGGTGCAAAATAATTATAAGGACTAGTTAAAATATTTGCAGATGACTTAATTGTATCATTTGCATTTGCCATTAACCAAGCATTTGCACCACCTGTGATTACACCAAAAGTTCCTGTTTCAGTTGCTCTTATACCATAACCAGTAATAATATTATTTTTAAATTTTAATCCTCCAGTATTTGCATTTGTTTCGCAAGCACTTCCATCAATGTATAAACCACGAGTAGCATGATCCATTAAAATTGAATTAAATATTTTTAAATTAGAGTTACGGCGAATACGCGCACCTCTTCTAAATCCACTTGCAACACTAGATGTTGGAACGCCACGTAATGGACCAATATCAGTTACATTTGAAAACACAGCAGCAGTTAATGGCATTCCAGTTGAACCCGTAGCATCATTATCTGATTCAAAACCTTCTGATGTAGATACTGCTGGATTATCAGAAATTTGCGGATCTCTAACTCCTAAACAAAATTGTACATTTCCACTAAAACCATTATCTGTATCAAAATCATCATCTAAGCCACGGTATGCAACTAAATGTTTACAATTAACTGTACCTCCAAACCACTCATAAGAATCATCATTTGCAAAAGAAACTTGAATGTTGTCAATCGTTGTACCACGTCCTACGGCTCCAAAAGTTAAACCATTAATTTCTTTGTTAGGTTGGTAAACATATCCCCCAAATTCTATACGAACATATTGTAATGAACCTGAATTATCGTCATCAATTGGGCTTGTTCCTCCACCATACTCCGTGTCAGCCGATATAGCCAAACCTTCGATATTATTTAATCCACTAGCGTTGTTATTACTTGCTTTACCCATTAAAATAATTCCTCCCCAATCACCTAACCCACGAGAACCCGCTGCTTGATCGGATGTAAATACGATAGGTGAATTTGCTGTTCCGTTTGCTTGTAATTGAGAACCTTTAGTGATAAATAATCCAGTACCAGCAATGGCTTTTGAACAACGTATAATTACACCTGGCTCTATAGTTAATACAGAGTTATTTTTTACAAAAACTTGTCCTTGCAATTCTACAACTGAACCTGCAGACCAAGTTGTGTTAGTAGTGATATTTCCAGACACAGTTGTATTTGGTGCAGGGTAATTGGTGTTTTGAGGATCCCAATTTGTCCATGAGTCTGTCCACATTGCTGCAGGAGCTGGCTCAAATGCTCCACGGTAATTTGTTGTTGTAAAAAAAGAAGTTTGTGAAAACCCCTGTAAACTCATTAGTGCAGTAGCTGCTAATACGTAAATTTTTTTCATGTTGTTTTTAAAGTTTGTTTAACGACGTAAAAGTATTGCAACTACCTTTTTTTATAGTTACGAATACATTAACTAGCAATGATGAATAGTTTAAATTAATGTTACGAGTTGCTTAACTTGTTTAACAATTTGATAATATGCGTCATAAACATGTTTTATTAAAAACATTATGCCAGTTCGAGCGAAATCGAGAACAAATACATTATAAAATAATATCTCGACTACGCTCGATGTGACAAAAAAAAAGCTGCCTTAATTAAAGACAGCTTTTATATCATTGAGAAATAAAAATTAAAATTTAAAACTTAATTGTAATGAATAAGTTGTACCGTATTGTTTTACCCATTTTGGAGCAACAGAAGTATTATTGTAGGTTGCATTGTTTTCAAAATCGATATTAAACAATTGCACTTGTTTTTTAGCAAATACATCTTTCACATTAAATCTGATTTCGAATCTGTTTTTGAAAAAGCTTTTTGATGCCTGCAAATCCAATACATTACGTCCCATTTCCCATAAATTACCAACACCATCTTTATTTGCATCGCTTATATTTCCTACTACATAAATACGTGGGCCAAAACGATTAAACGATGCGCTTAAACTATAATCATATTTAGTATCATTATAAGTTAAGCCTGCATTAACAATATAAGGTGATTGACCTTGCATTTGACGTTCACCTAATTTAACACCAGCCTGTGATGCACTAACACCAACAATAGTTGTACGAGAATTAATGTAAGAGAAGTTACTAAACACTGTTAAATTATTTAATAATCGTCCAACAAAACTTGTATCGCGTTGCGTTAATATTCCTAAGTTAATACGATAATCTAATTCAATTCCTTCGCAATATGCTTTAGGCGCATTACGATAGGTAATTTCATTTGCATTTCCTCCTTGTATTAATTCAATAGGGTTGGTAAAATCTTTATAAAAAACAGACACCGATGCTAACTGACTTGCGCCAGGATAAATTTCATATCTCACATCGTAATTTTTAATAGTTGCACGTTGCAATGTTGGATCTCCGCTTAATGTATAACCTGTATTAAAATCATAAAATGCTAAAGGTGCAATCTCTCTAAACTCAGGTCTATTTAATGTTTTAGAATAACTTAAACGAATATTTTGTTTTTCGGTCAACGAAAAAATTAAATTAGCTGAAGGTAAAAAATCATTTACAACCGTATCTTTTTTTACCCACTCATTATTAAAATAGTATAAAGCATGTGGTGTACTTAATGTTTGATGATAAGACTCATGACGCACACCAGTAACTAAACGAATAAACGATTTGTATTTAATGTCAATCATTGCATATGTAGCCATTAATGAAGAAGATGCTTTGTATAAATTTTGATTAAACTTTGTGTCTTCTGTTAACTTTAAACCACCTGTTCCTGGAGAAATTAAACCCATGTTTTGTTGAGAATACAATTGCTCAGGCGCTAAATATTGTATGCTATCTAAAAATGAAACAGTTTGGCCTGCTGTACCATATTTTGAATATGAAAACTGGCGCATTTTATAATCTCTATCTCTAAATTGATAAATGCCACCTACCTTACCATCGATACTTAAATCAGATGTAATTTTAAAATTTCTAGAAACATCCATTTTAAAACTTCTCATAGTTTCTGTAAGATTCGAAGTTAAAAATACTCCTGAATAATCTGGTCCTGAAGTGCCACTATTAGGGATTTGAGCTTGAAACACAGTGTCATTTGGATGAATGATTGTTGGCTCAGATGGATCTTCAGGGACGATCGGTATTAATTTAGATTGACGAGTATAATACGAACGCTTCAAATTAGGAATTTTACGTTTAACCTCGGTAAAACCGCCATTCCAATTTAATTTTAATTTAAGTTTCGGGAAATAATGATCACCAATTAATTGATTAGATAAAATATTGTTTTGAGTGTACCAAAAAGCTGTTGATTTTACCATTGTTGGATTACCATCTTGTTTAGCTAATTCAACTAAACCGGCACGCGCAATCGTTCTATCATCCGTATTAATGCTATATAAAT
>JAYSTR010000166.1:0-8318 GCA_043719555.1 Bacteroidota bacterium
TTTAACTATAGTGAGAGATCTTATTTGGACAATAATTGTTATTTGGCTGGTATGGAAAATAATAGCTGCCTTTAAATCTAATACAAAACAACAACCCTCAAATGCAAACTCAAACTTTGATGGACACACAAGAGAGGGTGAAGTAAAAATTGATAACTTTAATAAAAACGGTCGTCAATCTAAATACAATCCGAGTGATGCTGAATTTGTAGATTACGAAGAAGTTAAGTAATGAAATTATTTTATCTCATCATACTGTATGGATTAACGCTAAACGTTTCGTTTGGCCAAGATACAACGGTGGTTTATAAAAAACCTACGCGCGATGCTCCTAAAAAAGAATTCGAATCCTTTGAAGATCGTTTGTATTATGGGGGTAATGTTGGTGCAAGTTTTGGCACAACCACTTTTTTAAATTTATCACCCTTAATTGGTTGTAAAATCACGAAAGATTTTTCGATGGGTATAGGTGCTATTTATAATTATTATAGCACATCTATTTATGGCCAAAAATATACGACGTCAATTTATGGAGGTAGTACTTTTGCTCGCTATAATGTATTAGAAAATTTGTTTTTACAAGCGGGTATTGATCATATTAATGTGCCCGACTATTATAATTACACCAAGCTAGATAGTAGAATTTGGATTGATAATGTTTTAGTTGGAGGTGGTTACAAACAAAGCATTGGCGGAAACGCAAATATGATTGCAATGATTTTTTATAATTTAAATCAAACGCAGTATTCTCCAAATAGAAATCCAATTATACAAATTGGATTTAATGTCGGGTTATAAATTCTATTTATTAGATAGCTTACTTAAAATTTAATCTTTCTAATTCCCCAGTGTAAGGTTTCCACTATTAATAATTGGTTTGCCAACACAGGTAATCCAATTATTAATTTTAATGTTTCTAAAGCCATCATAGAACCTATGGTTGCTGGCAAAGCACCAAGCACTCCATTTTCATCACAATTAGGCACATCTTCTGGATTAGGCGATTCAGGGAAAATATCACGTAAGTTTTTACTTCCATTTACATTAAATACAGAAAGTTGTCCCTCAAATTTTAAGATGCTACCATACACTAATGGCTTATTTAATTTTACACATACATCATTTACTAAATAACGTGTATGAAAATTATCAGAGCCATCAACTATAATTTCAAATTGAGAAATAATTCTTTCAGCACTTTCTTCGCGTAATAATTCATTAAAAGAAATAATAGAAATGTGTGGATATTGCTTCGTTAATTTTTCTTGTGCAATAAGCGCTTTGTGTTTACCAATATCATCAATGCCATATAATATCTGACGATGCAAATTATGTACTTCAATAACATCAAAATCAACAATGCCAATAGTACCAACACCACACGATGTTAGGTATTGTAGAATAGGGCAACCTAAGCCACCTGCTCCTATTACTAATACTTTCGCTTGATTAATTTTTTGTTGTCCAACAGCTCCAATTTCTTCAACCATCATTTGGCGACTGAATAAGGCTAAACTATTTGTTTTTAAATTTTGCATCATCTGTATTTTATTTAAATAGATAAAGCATTATCCCAATCTTTCCAAACTGCTTCATAACCTTTTGATTTAATTAAATTAGAAATCGTTTCGGCATTTCGTTCATCGCTAATCTCAAATTGTTCTAATGATTCAGGTTCAACAGCATAACCACCTGGATTTGTTTTAGAACCAGCACTCATACTTGTTACACCTAAAGGAATAATATTGTTTCGTAAATTTTCTGATTCGCGCGTAGAAATAGATAACTCCACATCTTCGCTAAATAAACGATACGCACATAACAATTGCACTAATTCTTTATCCGTTACAATGACGTTAGGCTCTATAATCCCTTCCGCAGGTCTCATCCGCGGAAACGAAATAGAATATTTTGTTTGCCAATATGTTTTTTGTAAATAATCTAAATGCAAAGCGCAAAAAAATGAATCAACTCTCCAATCCTCAAGTCCCAGCAAAACTCCTATACCTATTTTATGAATGCCAGATTCCCCCACTCTATCTGGAGTTTCAAGTCTATAATCAAAATTTGATTTTTTTCCTTTGGGATGATATTGTTTGTATACTTCCTTATGATATGTTTCTTGATATACTAAAATAGAATACACGCCTGCTTCATGTAGCTCTTGATATTCATTAACATCCAGTGGCTGAACCTCTATAGAAATATTTGAAAAATGTGCTTTGATTAATTTAATTGCATTTTTAAAATAAGACACATGCACTGTATGATTAGCTTCGCCAGTCACTAATAAAATGTGATTAAAGCCTTGCCCTTTAATAAATTCAACTTCTTTTAAAATTTCAGCATCTGTTAATGTTTTACGTTTTACTTTATTATCTAAACTAAAACCACAATACGTGCAAATATTATTACACTCATTGCTTAAATACATAGGAGCATACATCTGTATTGTTTTTCCAAAACGTTTAGTAGTAAGCTCATTACTGATGCTCGCCATTTGTTCGATATATGGAATCGCAGCAGGAGAAATAAGCGCTTTAAAATCTTCTATCGTACGTTTTTTGGCCAATAACGCTTGTTCTACATCCTTTACTGTTTTGGAGTAGATAGATGTTTTTTGTTCATCCCAATTATACGTATCAAATATGTTTTTAAAATTCATTTTTTAGCTCTCGCAGATTTCACAGATTAGCACAGATTTTTAATATAAACCATTTGCAATTCTAATAATTGAATCAGAAATACAATCTGAATTAAAATTCACTAATATTCCTAGCCGTTTATCTGTTAGTTTTAAATAGGTTAATAATTGTTTGTGAAATACGGGTGTTAACTTCTCTACTGATTTAATTTCTATTATTACTTTATCATTAACTAATAGATCTAATTTGAAACCCAATTCCAATTTAATGTTTTCATAAAATACAGGAACTTCAACCTGACTTTTAACTTCTAACTCATCTTTTGATAATTCATATTTTAGGGCTGCTTCATAAACAGATTCTAATAATCCTGGGCCAAGATTATTATACACTTTAAAGATAGCACCTCTTACTTTATATGAAATATCATTTTCTATCATTCTTTACTTCTATCTGCGATTATCTGTGAAATCTGCGCGAAACAATTTAGTCATTTAAAAAACTTGTTAAAGGACTCGTTGCTGATGCTCTATGATTTACTTTTGACAAACCAGCTTCATACGCCATTCGTCCTGCTAGTACTGCGTTTTTAAAAGCAATTGCCATTTGTATAGAATTGTTAGATGATGCGATAGCTGTATTAACTAGAACGGCATCTGCCCCCATCTCCATTGCTTTAGCTGCATGAGAAGGAGCTCCAATACCTGCATCCACAATAACTGGCACTTTACTTTGCTCAATTATTATTTCTAAAAAATCTTCTGTCTTTAATCCTTTATTACTGCCAATAGGCGAACCTAGTGGCATTACAGCTGCTGTTCCAGCATCTTCTAAACGCTTGCATAAAACGGGATCAGCATGAATGTACGGCAATACGATAAATCCAAGCTTCGCTAATTCTTCAGTCGCTTTTAAAGTTTCAATAGGATCTGGCATTAAGTAACGAGGATCTGGATGAATTTCTAATTTAATCCAATTTGTTTCTAAAGCTTCTCTTGCCAGTTGCGCTGCAAACACCGCTTCCTTAGCATTACGAACCCCAGATGTATTAGGCCATAATTTCACATTCGCTTTTCTCAAAGCATCTATTAAATCATCACTTGGAGCATCTGTATCAATACGTTTTAAAGCAACTGTTACCATTTCTGAACCTGAGGCAATAATCGATTCGTACATTTCCTGACTAGAACCGTATTTACCGCTTCCTAAAAACAAACGTGATGTAAATTCTTTATCGGCAATTTTAAGCATGGTATAAAATTTTATTAATTTCTTTTACTAAATGTTCTTTATTATTTGAGTTGGTAATAAGTCCTGAAACCGCAAAACCATAAACTCCAGTATTTATAACAGATTCAATATCATTTAATTCAATTCCTCCAATAGCATATACAGGAGTGTTTAAATGTTCGGCTTTCATTTTTTGAATAATAATTGCATAACCATCTACTCCCAAAACAGGACTTAATTTTTCTTTAGTTGTTGTAAAACGAAATGGACCAAGTCCAATATAATCAACTCCTTCGGCGCAACGTTGTTGAATATGCTCAAAAGTGTTAGCTGTGCCTCCAATAATTTTATGTGGAATTATCTTTTTAGCTTCTACTATACTCATATCATCTAAACCCAAATGAAGCGCGTTAGCATTACACGCTTTTGCAACAAATACATTATCATTAATAATTAATTGCGCATTAAATTTTTCACATAATTCTTTTGCTTTAATAGCAGACTCTATATAACGATCATTCGAACTGTTTTTTAATCTCAATTGAATTAATTGAACACCTGCATTTAATACAGATTCTATACTCTCGATATGAGCCTCAGGAGTTGAGCCTTGAGATATGTATTGTAATTTAGGCAACATGATAGGCTAATAAATTTGAGTTACTACTTAAAATGGTTTCAATATATTTTTTTGCTTTTACACAAGCTGTTTCTAAATTATTTCCCAGTGCTAAATCTGCTGTGATAGCAGATGATAAAATACAGCCCGAGCCATGCTTAGGATATTTATTAAATTTTGTTTGTTCTTCGATTCTAATTATTTGATGGTTATTAAACAAAAAATCTACGCCTTCATTTTCATTACTATGTCCACCTTTTAACAAAACAGCACAATAGTTAGATAAGTATTCAGCGGCGTTTTTCTCATCATCCAAGCCAGATAATTTTTTTGCTTCAATTGTATTTGGTGTAATTACATCTATCGTTTTTAAAACATCTATCAATTTAATTTTATCTAAATTATCCATAAAATTAAATCCACTTGAAGCCGCTAAAACAGTATCCCAAACAATTGTAATACGAGTATTTTGTTGTTTTAAAAACGTTACCACATTGTGTAATGTCTGTAAGTTTTCTATAATGCCTATCTTAACAAAATCAATCGTGTATTTATCCGTTAACGTTTTTATGTGATTAATAATATCATCACTTGATAACCAATTTACAGAAACAAACTTATCTTCTGTTTGGTTTGTAATAGATGTATTAACCGCCATTCCCAAACACTGATGCTGCTCAAACGTTTTAACATCAGCTAAAACACCAGCGCCACCACAAGGATCAAATCCTGCAATGCTTAAAACTATTGGGCGGTTGTAACTCATTTTATTTCTCGCTGATTTCGCAAATTGACACAGATTTTTTATTTTATAACTCTTTTTATTTGCCTTGCTTCTGCGAATTTCTGCGCTATCTGCGAGAACTTTTTTATAGGAGCTTCATTATTCCACACCGAACCCAACAATGCAATTCCATCAAAACCCCTATCAAACGCTACTGAACAATTGCTTTCATTTATACCGCCAAGGGCTATTAACTTAGCATCTGTTTTTTGCTTCGCAGATAAATCAAATTGTTGCGCTTCATAATCAGGTTTAGAAATACTATCAAACACTGGACTTAAAAAAGCATAACTAAAATGTTCCGACAAATTATTAAAGCTATCGATGGAGTGAATAGACGTAGACAATATGTTTTCGTTTACCGAAAAATCAGTTTCTGTTAATTGTTTACGACTAGCCTCTGTATAATGCAAACGATTTATACCAAAACTTTTTGCTAAGTAATGATGACTATGCAACGCTATTTTAGAATAATGTTCTGGTTTTATTTCTTGCAACAACAATACTAATTCTTGTGAGGAACTTTCAGGCTTACGCAAATGAAATACCGACAACCCCTCATCAAACAATTGATTGATGAGGGATGCCTCGTTTGTAATAGGCGTAGGACTTGAAATAACAATGACCATTATGAATAAATTTGACTTCCTTTTTGTTTAAATTCTTCTGATTTATCAAACATGCCGTTTGCAGCAGCCTCTCGGATTTCTTTAGTAATAGCCATTGAACAGAATTTTGGTCCGCACATAGAGCAAAAATGAGCTACCTTAGCACCATCAGCCGGTAACGTTTCATCATGAAATTCACGAGCCGTATCTGGGTCTAACGATAAATTAAACTGGTCTTCCCATCTAAATTCGAAACGTGCCTTACTTAAAGCATTATCGCGGTATTGCGCACCATAATGTCCTTTTGCTAAATCAGCTGCATGCGCTGCTAACTTATATGTAATAACACCATCTTTTACATCTTTTTTATTTGGCAACCCTAAATGTTCTTTTGGTGTAACATAACATAACATCGCTGTTCCAAACCAACCAATCATAGCTGCACCGATAGCAGAAGTGATGTGATCGTATCCTGGAGCAATATCAGTTGTTAATGGCCCTAACGTATAAAATGGTGCTTCATGACATTCTTTTAATTGTTTGTCCATGTTTTCTTTAATCAAATTCATTGGCACATGTCCAGGTCCTTCAATCATCGTTTGTATATCATGTTTCCAAGCAATTTTAGTTAACTCGCCTAAGGTTTCCAATTCAGCAAATTGCGCTGCATCATTCGCATCAGCAATAGAACCTGGACGTAAACCATCTCCTAAAGAAAAAGCAACATCATAGTCTTTCATAATTTGACAAATATCTTCGAAGTGTGTGTACAAGAAATTTTCTTTATGATGTGATAAACACCACTTAGCCATAATAGAACCACCACGAGATACAATACCCGTCATACGTTTTGCAGTTAATGGAATGTAACGTAATAATACACCTGCGTGAATTGTAAAATACGATACACCTTGCTCCGCTTGTTCAATCAAAGTATCTCTAAAAATTTCCCATGTTAAATCTTCGGCTTTACCATTTACTTTTTCTAGTGCTTGATAAATTGGCACTGTTCCAATAGGCACAGGTGAATTACGAATAATCCACTCGCGTGTTTCGTGAATATTTTTTCCTGTTGATAAATCCATAATCGTATCAGCACCCCAACGACAAGCCCACACAGCTTTTTCAACTTCTTCTTCGATGCTTGATGTAACAGCACTGTTGCCAATATTGGCATTAATTTTTACTAAAAAATTACGCCCAATAATCATCGGTTCACTTTCCGGGTGATTAATGTTGTTAGGAATAATCGCACGACCTGCAGCAATTTCATCACGCACAAACTCGGGTGTAATAAATCCTTTTGGAAGATTAGCTCCGAAACTTTCTCCTGTGTGTTGTTGCGATAAATTTTCGTACTGCCCGTTTAGTGTGGTTTTTAATGTATCGTTTTTTTGATTTTCGCGAATGGCAATATATTCCATTTCTGGAGTAATAATGCCTTTTTTTGCGTAGTAAAGTTGCGAAACGTTATGTCCTGCTTTTGCTTTTAACGGTTTTTTAATATGCTCAAAACGTAATGCATCTAAAGACGTATCGTCTCTTCTGTCTTTGCCAAAATCAGAACTAACCGAATCTAATTGTTCTACATCACCTCTGTCTAAAATCCATTGCTCGCGAATACGAGGCAATCCTTTTTTTATATCAACTACCATGGCGTCATCTGTAAAAGCACCACCAGCATCATACACGGTAACTGGTGCATTATGTTCTGTTTGTCCGTTTGCTAATTTTGTTGGCGACAACACAATTTCGCGCATAGCCACTTTAATATTTTTATGTAGTTTACCTTCTACATAAATTTTTCTCGACCCTGAAATAGCTCCAGTTGAAATCGCTTGTTGTTCTGGTTTTTTTTCTGTTTTGCTCATAATATGTGTTTTAGTTTTTTAGTTTCTCGCAGACTTCGCAAATAATCGCAGATTTTATTTTTATTTTAATTGTCACATTAACTAATTGTCAAACTATCCACCTTGAGTAGCCTTAATAATTAAAATGGTATCGTTTGATTGTATAAGCTGATTTTCCCAATTTGATTTTGGAATCACTGTATCATTTATAGCCACAGCAACACCTTTTTGCTTATCACCTAATTGCATAGTTACAATGGCTTGCAAAGTTGTATTGTCTGTAATTGTATGAGGCTGATTATTAATTGTAATGTTCATTCCTAATTATATTTATTACACTTTAGGAATGACAAATGCAGAAGAGTCATTTCACTTTTCCCTTCGATTGTACTAACAATATCAGGTTCAAAGGGTATTATCTCAGCTATAAAAGCACCCCTAAAGCTTTATAAAAATACGCTATTTTTTAGTAGCAATTACAAACATTTAAAAAAATTCGACGTAAAGTCCTCATAACAAAAAACCTCTATATTTCTATAGAGGTTTTTTCTGAGGTCCCGTCCAGGTTCGAACTGGAGTAGC
>JAYSTR010000167.1:0-8318 GCA_043719555.1 Bacteroidota bacterium
ACAAAGACACGGAAAGAAAGACGCAGCGTTTTTCCACGTGGTAGCAGCGGATGGTCGTGCACCAAGAGATGGAGCTTTTATCGAAAAATTAGGGACTTATAATCCTAATACCAACCCAGCAACAATTGAATTAAATTTCGATGCAACCTTAACTTGGTTACAAAACGGTGCAATTCCTACAGATACCTGTAATGCAATTTTATCCTACAAAGGAATTTTATTAAAAAAACACTTATTAGATGGTGTTAAAAAAGGTGCATTAACTGAAGCACAAGTAGAAGAACGTTTTGCAAAATGGTTAGAGCAAAAAAACACAAAAATCAGCTCTAAAAAAGATGGTTTATCATCGGCTGAGAAAAAAGCGGCAGCAGATAAATTAAAAGCAGAAATAGTAAGCAAAGAAGCTAAAACAGCTAAAATTGCAGCTAAAACTGCTGTAGTAGTTGAAACTCCTGAGGCTCCTGCATCTGAAGAAGCAGCTACTGAAACTCCAGAAGCATAATATTTAATACATATTGTAAAAATAAAAAAGCTATCTCAAACGAGATAGCTTTTTTTATACATGTACTCAGAATAAAAAACGCATAATTGTTTCTTGTAATAAACAGAAAATGATGAAACCTAATAAAAACAAAAAAGCCTCTCATTACTGAGAGGCTTTTTTAATGTACTACCGCTAATTTGGTACTTTTAGTACCCCAAACGGGACTTGAACCCGTACGTCCGCGAAGACACAGGATTTTAAGTCCTGCGTGTCTACCAATTCCACCATCGGGGCATATTAGTAAAACAGTTGAGCGAAAGACGGGTCTCGAACCCGCGACCTTAACCTTGGCAAGGTTACGCTCTACCAACTGAGCTACTTTCGCTTGTAATAGTTTTTAAAAGAACATCCAATAATTAAATTGGAGTGCAAAGATATCTATTTTTTTACTTTGGCAAAATTTTTTTCTAATTTTTTTTATTTTTTATTTACCCTCCAAGCAATCGCTTGATATCATTCAGTTTCATTAAAGCTTCAACTGGCGTTAAAGTATTAATATCTGTTTTTATTAATTCGTCTTTAACCTGCTCTAAAACAGGATCGTTTAACTGAAAAAAGCTTAATTGATAATCGCTTTTACTCTTGGTTTTAGCGGCTATCTTATCAATTGGAGTAGTTTCTATTAACTCAACATCCGAAAGTTCGATGTCGTGATCTTTTTCTAATTTCTTTAAAATATCATTTGCTCTATCTACAACCTGTTTTGGCATACCTGCCATGCGCGCCACGTGTATACCAAAACTATGCTCGCTTCCACCTTCTTTTAATTTACGTAAAAAAATAATTTTATTATTTAACTCTTTTACTGATACATTAAAATTTTTGATACGAGGAAAATATGTAGTCATTTCATTCAGTTCGTGATAATGTGTAGCAAACAACGTTTTAGCTCTATTTTTCGGTTGAGAATGAATGTATTCAGCTATAGCCCAAGCTATAGAAATACCATCATACGTTGATGTGCCACGGCCAATTTCATCTAAGAGGATTAAACTTTTATCGCTTAGATTATTTAAAATACTGGCGGTTTCGTTCATTTCCACCATAAAGGTTGATTCGCCTGATGAGATATTATCACTTGCGCCAACACGTGTAAATATTTTATCTACAATGCCAATTTCTGCACTTTCAGCTGGCACGTAGCAACCAATTTGTGCCATTAATGTTATTAGAGCTACCTGACGCAGTAAAGCAGATTTACCACTCATATTCGGCCCTGTAATCATCATTAATTGTTGGGTATCGTTATCTAAATAAACAGAGTTACTTACATAATCTGTTCCGATGGGTAATTGCTTTTCGATAACAGGATGACGACCTTCAACTATATTAATAGCGTAATCATTAGTGAGTGATGGCCTAACATAATTATTGTTTTTAGCTAATTTAGAAAACGACACTAAACAATCTAAACGTGCTATTAAAGAGGCATTTAATTGAACAGGGATAATATAATCGATTAAGTCGCGCACTAAACTTTCGTAAAGTGATTGCTCTAAAATGGCAATCTTATCTTCGGCTCCTAAAATTTTTTCTTCATAAATTTTCAATTCAGGCGTAATATAACGCTCGGCTGTTGTTAGTGTTTGCTTACGTATCCAATCACTTGGCACTTTATCTTTATGCACATTCGTTACTTCTAAATAATAACCAAATACATTATTATACGATACCTTTAAAGATGAAATACCTGTACGCTCAACTTCACGTTGTTGTATTTGTAATAAATAATCTTTGCCACTAAAGGCTATAGCGCGCAATTCATCTAGCTCTGCATTTATCCCTTTACAAATTACATTGCCTTTGTGCAAGAGTATAGGCGCTTCTTCATTTATTTCTTCTTGTAATCTATCGCGCATTAAAGCACAAGGATTTAATTGTTCTGCAATTTTTTGAAGAGATGAATTTTCGCAAGGTGATATTAGTTGCTTAATTGTTTCTATTAATGTTAACGAGCGTTTTAATTGCACCAACTCGCGCGGATTTATTTTACCTGCCGCAACCTTAGATATTAATCGTTCTAAATCGCCTATCTCATTAAATAAAATTTGCAACTCGTTTTGTAAAGATGAATTATTATAAAAGAAATTTACCACCTCTAAGCGTTCGTTAATTAACGATAACTCTTTTAACGGTAATGCCAACCATCGTTTTAATAAACGTGAACCCATTGGTGTTATGGTTGTATCAATAATATCAATTAAACATTTTCCTTTTTCGTGGCTAGTTCCAAATAGTTCTAAATTACGAACAGTAAATCTATCTAACCACACAAACTGATCTTCTTCTACGCGAGAAACAGCTGTAATGTGTTGCAATTTATCGTGTTTAGTTTCGCTTAGGTAGTGTAAGATAGCACCACACGAAGTAACTGCTAATTGTAAATGTTCAATACCAAAACCTTTTAAGGAATTTGTGCTAAATTGTTTGGTTAAAGCTTCATACCCGAAATCGTGTTTAAAAGCCCAATCATCTAAACCGAAAATATAAAAACGTTCGCCTATTAAATTTTGTAATTCAGTGCGTTTATTTTTTTCGAATAAAATTTCGTTGGGTTTAAAACTCTGTATGAGTTTTTCGATATATATTAATGATCCTTCGGCTACTAAAAATTCGCCAGTGGATACATCTAAAAAGGAAGCGCCTGCTCTCTCATTTTCTATATGAATGCTGGCTAAAAAATTATTGGTTTTATGCTCTAAAACTTTATCATTAAAACTTACTCCAGGTGTTACTAACTCTGTAACTCCTCTTTTAACAATACTTTTAGTCAACTTAGGATCTTCTAACTGATCGCAAATCGCTACACGAAATCCTGCACGAACTAATTTTGGCAAATACGTATCAACTGAGTGGTGCGGAAAACCAGCTAGCTCAATATGTGAAGCCGAGCCATTTGCTCGTTTAGTTAAAGTTATGCCTATTATTTTTGAGGCGCGAATAGCATCTTCACCAAAAGTTTCATAAAAATCGCCGACACGAAACAACAAAATAGCATCAGGATATTTACCCTTAATCTCATTGTATTGTTTCATTAATGGAGTTTCTTTAACCTCGGTTGTTTTAGCCATAATAGTCGCCTAAGATACAATATCCATAGGGCGCAGCCACAATTAATTTTTAACAGAAAAAAACAAAATTGTTAATAGATTGTGGGCGTGTCCCTCACAGGTTCGGGTCGGCCTTTTCGCTGCAATCTTTTTTCGTTCCTCAAAAAGGATTTTTGCAACAATGCCTCACGCAACAAAAATAATCACATCTTTGTAGGTGTTTATTTCATGAAATCAATAAAACAAAAACTAATAATTACTTGCCAATTACATTATAACGAAAAAATAAATTCGTTACGATTGATGTTGCATGATGTTACCGAAGCCGGTAACAATGAAACCAAAAGTACGGCTGGTGATAAACATGAAACAGGGCGCGCGATGATGCAACTTGAACAAGAAAAATTAGGCAAACAGCTTTACGAATTAGAACAACAATTTCAAGAGTTTGATAAAATTGATTTTAGCTTTACCTCAACTACAATTAGTTTAGGGAGTTTAGTTGAAACAACTAAAGGTTTGTTTTTAATTGCTACAAGCATAGGAAAAATTGAACTTAGTGGCAAAACAGTATTTGTTATTTCAAACAAATCACCGCTAGCTTCTGCTTTAATAGGAAAATCAAAAAACGATGTGATACATTTTAATACTATAAATTACAATGTATTAGGGATCTATTAAACTAGAACCTATCTAGGGTATTCAATACGCACATGATAGATATTCATCAAACGCTTTTTAAATATTTTTTTAATCTGATTAATTTCTTTAAACGTAATATCTGCATTTAAAAATTGATTTTCGTTTATTTGTCTGTCTAAAATTTTATCTACTAATTCATCAATCACAACAGCATCGTATTTTTTTAAACTACGCGAAGATGCCTCAACACTATCTGCCATCATTAAAATAGCAGTTTCTTTACTAAACGGAATTGGGCCTGGATAACGAAATAAATCTTCGTTAATGATTTCTCCACTATGTTCTTTTTTATAATTATGAAGAAAAAACTGAGTTGCAGAAGTTCCGTGATGTGTTCTAATAAAATCAATGACTGATTCAGGCAAATTATTTTCTTTAGCTATTTCTACTCCGCTAATCACATGGTTTATAATAATTTTTGCACTTTCTTCAGAACTCATATCTGCATGCGGACTCACCTCACCAACTTGATTTTCTGTAAAATACCGTGGGTTTTTCATTTTACCAATATCGTGATACATTGCGCCAGTTCTAACAAGTAAGGCGTTACCTCCAATTTTATAACAAGCCTCCTCCGCTAAATTGGCCACTTGTAATGAATGCTGAAAGGTGCCGGGTATTTTTTGAGATAATAAACGTAGCAACGGCTGATTTAAATCACATAATTCAAGCAAGGTAAAATCAGATACAAAACCAAATAACTTTTCGAATAAAAAAATAAGTGGAAATGCAAACAACATGCAGGAGCTGCTTATTAATAAACAAATATAGGTTGTTGGGTTTTGTATTTCTATTAAAGTATTATTAGCTAAATGATATGCGACAAATGTTATTACATAAAATATAAATGCCAACAATGCTGTTACAAATAATCGCGACCGCTTGCTCATATCGTCTACACTAAATATAACACCTATGCCAGATGCTAATTGAATAAAGACAAATTCAAACTTATCTATACAAAAAAATGAAGATAATAATACCACAATTAAAAACGAAAATAACGCCGTTCTACTATCAAAAAACACTCTGATAATAACTGGTATTAAACAAAAAGGAACAGCATAATTATATTTTATATTGTAACGATTAACTAAACTCACCAAAATTAAGATCAACATCATTACTAAAAACAAAAAAGTAACGTGCGCACTTTGACTGAAAATATTTTTTCTAAAAAACACCAAAAACAACATCATAATTCCAAGTAAAACAGAACAAATGATTGTAAATCCTAATAACGATAAATAATGATGTGATTTAGAATACACTTCATTTAACTCTGTTTTATAGCTTAATAGTAATTCTAATTTTTCAGTCGAAATCGTTTCGTTCTTACGCAAAATAGTTTCTCCTTGTTTTACTTTTAACTTATATATCGCTTTATCTTCTTTTGTGGCATCTTGTTGCAACTGTTGTGTGGTTGGTTCATCAAAAATTAAATTAACTGGTAAGTTATCTTTTAAGAAAGGGTAAATTTCAGAATATTTACTTTTCAAAAGTTGATGTAATTTCTCTACAGAATACAACTGATTGATATTTGTTTTAACAACTTCATTTTCTGATATAATATATAGTTCTGAGTCTGTTGTTTGTTTATCATAAACGCCTATCTTATAAATACTATCTAATAGGATGCGAATATTTTTTCGCTCACTATTATCTGCAATATACTTTGTGATAATAAGTGCATCAATGCTTTGTTTTTGATAATATTTTAAAGGAGTAACTTCTTTAGTCGTTTTTTTATCTGATTTTCTAACTAAAAAATCCAAATTTGAAACCACATTTTCTTTTGTCCAAACATCGTTTACTTGCAAAGTATTTAAGTAATAACTCGAGTTTTTAGGTAATAGATATACACTGACTGAAACTGCTACAATAAATACAATTACCTTATACCAAAGGGAATGTTTATCTCTAATTTTTGTAAATAGTAAATTCATTTAATAGTAAATAAACCAAAAATTTATACAAGATTACAAAAGTTCATTTTCTATTATGAACAAACATGTTTTAATTGCATTATCTAACAAGAGTAACATGGCCTACATGATGCTCCTCTTTATTGGTAACGATATTTCTAAAATCGCATTTCCAAACATACACATCTTGCTTACAAATAACACCTTGATACTTACCGTTCCAGCCTTCATCAATATCGGTAGATTTAAATATTTGCTCCCCCCAACGATCAAAAATATAAAACTTATATTCTTTAACTCCCATTACTATTGGTTTAAACACATCATTCAACTCATCGTAATTGCCAGGCGTAAATGCATCTGGTATAAAAAAACGATGTTCAGGCAAAATTCGTATTAAAACTTTGCTGGTAGCTGAACAATTAAATTGATTAGTAACTGTTTCGGTAACAGTATAATTTCCCCAGGTTGCATAGGTATAAATGGGATTTTTTAAGGAGGAAGTATCACCAGTTCCAAAATCATATAACCACGAAACAACATCTATAGTTGAAGTATCCTGAAAAGTGATGAGAGGTTCAAAAATACTCACAACCAAGGGATCGGCCGTAAAAATAGATATAGGAGATGGGCTAACTGTTATACTATTTACACCATATACATAACTTTTATCAATGCATTTATCAATAGTATAAACCATTAAAGTATATGAATAAATGCCTGATGGCGAAAAAACAACAGTTGGATTTTTTTCAATAGATGTTTGACCATTACTAAACATCCATTGATAATATAAATCAGAAGAAGAAGTGCTAGTGTTATTAAAAACCAATGTTTGAGGATTACAACCCGCTATGGTTGGGTTTGAGATAGCTGCTAAGGGATTCGCATATAACGAAACATATTGCTTGGTTGAATCTTTACACCCGTTTTCTGCTGCTACTAAAGTTACAGTGTAAAAACCTACAGAATTATAGATTAAATTATTTATTAAATTTGCTGAACTTACAGAAGGAGTTGCCGTTGACCCAAAACTCCAATTTAGCACTCCTGTTGTTCCTGCAAATGTTGATGAACTGGTAAAATTAAAACTATTATTTGTAAAACAATTAGCGGTAGCAGAGGTATAATTGAAATTAGCAGCTGGCACTGCAAATACGGTTAAATTGTTTACAGATACAACTTTACTCGAATCTATACAATTTTCGCTAGTATGCACTGTTAACGATACGCTATAAACTCCAGGTATAGAAAATGTTTTAACAGGATTAAGTAAAGTAGAAGTTGTTCCATCACTAAAACTCCAGTTATAAGCCATAGTAGATGAGGCTGTACTTAAATTATTAAAATTAATAGTTTGAGGCACACAACCACTTGGGTTAAAATTACCTATTTGTGCTTCGGGATTTGCATATACTTGTATGGTTTTAGTTGTTGTTGCTGTACAGGCGTTTTCAGCCACCATAAATGATACTGTGTGGGTTCCTGCAGTTGTATAATGTACATTTGGAACATAAGTTGCTGTTGATGTGGATGGAATTGCATCAGCTCCAAAATTCCACTGAAAAGTTCCAGTTCCTTGAAATGTGCCTCCTGCAGTGTAATCAAAACTATTACCGTTTAAACACTGTGCGCTTGGATATAGAAAATCAGGGGATAATAAAGGCGCAATATGAAAAACTTCATGCGCAGTATCAGCACAAGGTGAGCCAGGATTTGCTATCAAGGTTACTGTATAATCTCCGATACCTGGAAAAGTGTAGCTAGGATTCTGGATATTTGATGTATCAGCAAGAGTTGCTGGATCTCCAAAATCCCAATAAAAACCTTGTAAATCTGGACCAAAACTTACATTTTGATAATTAACTGTAAACCCATTACAATAACCGGTTCCTGTGGGTTGCCGTCGGTATACTCGGCCGGCCATGACCCACGTGTTCGTCGCGCCCCATCCGGACGACGCCGCGCTCTCGTGCGGAGGGCTGATCGCGAGCCTCCGAGAGCTTGGCCAGAACGTCACGATCCTGACCGTCTACTCCGGCGGCCCGGCCGTCGATCGCCTGGCGCCGTATCAGCGCGAGGCGCTCGGATTTGGCT
>JAYSTR010000168.1:0-8244 GCA_043719555.1 Bacteroidota bacterium
CGGCTGTTGGTTTATCGGGTGTTGTATTAATTATGATTTCAGCAGTTGTAATCTCTATGCTTTTAATGATACTATTTTCGGGAATTGTTGCTGATTTTATTAATAAAAACCCTGGAATTAAAATGGTTGCTTTAGCCTTTTTATTGGTGATAGGTGGGATTTTAGTTGCTGAAGCATTATTAGATTGTTATAATACCACATTGCCTCACGAACAACATATTGAACTTAATAAAAACTATGCTTATATAGCCTTAGCGTTTGCCATGATGATAGAATACTTTAATATCAGAGAACGCAAAATAAAACGCGAACGTGATTTAAATCAAGAAGAATAATTTTTATTTTAAATTTCGAAACAAGCTTGTCGTAACACTTGCATGTATTTTAAACCTTTTTCTCGGGTTAATGTTATATTGGTTTCTGGAATTAATTCGGGATGTTTAAATGTGGTTAAAGCCTTCGTAATACTAGCTTCTCGCAATAAATGTAACATGGGGTAGGGCGATCGGTTTGTGTAGTTTGAAGCATCGTCTTTATCCTCCCCTTCAAAGCAATACTCGGGATGAAAACTCGCTACTTGATAAACACCTTCGTAATTTAACACTTCAAGCTTTTCTTCAACATAAGAAACTAAGTCTAAATAATCCTCAAAATCAGAATAGCCATCAGGAAGTATTATAAAAGCAGTTTCGCTTGTCAGATCAGCATCTAATTTTTTTAATTCAGTTTCAAAATTTGCTAAAACAGTATCATCGGTTGCTTCGTGTAATACCGAATAATTAATTGTTTTTTGTAAAACTGCCTTAGCTGCAAATGGGCAAAAATTTAAATCAACTACAACTGATTTTATCCATTTTTGAGTTTGAGCAATGATTAATTCTTCTGATATCATAGTATTTGGGTTAAATAAAAAATCCTAACTCAACTAAGTTAGGATTTTTATAATAAGTATTTTTTTAATTAGATAATTAACATCGCATCACCATACGAGTAAAAATTATATTTTTCCTTAATAGCTTCTTTGTATGCTTTCATAATTAAATCGTAACCACCAAAGGCTGCAACCTGCATTAATAAAGTACTTTCAGGCATATGGAAATTTGTAATCATGCAGTTAGCTACTGAAAAATCATAAGGAGGAAAAATAAATTTATTGGTCCAACCATTGTATGGATTTACATGGCCAGTTGTAGATACAGACGATTCTAAAGCACGCATAACGGTCGTTCCAACAGCACACACACGTTTCTTTTTATCTTTACCTTCATTAATAATTTTACAAGCTTCCTCAGTAATAATAGCTTCTTCGCTATCCATTTTATGTTTAGTTAAGTCTTCAACTTCAACCATTCTAAATGTACCTAAACCAATGTGTAACGTTAAGTTTGCGTAATTAATTCCTTTAATTTCTAAACGTTTTAATAATTCGCGACTAAAGTGTAAGCCAGCCGTTGGAGCTGCTACAGCACCTTCGTTTTTAGCAAATACTGTTTGGTAACGCTCTATATCGCTTTCTTCAACCGATCGTTTAATATATTTTGGTAATGGAGTTTCTCCTAAATCGTATAATGCTTTTCTAAACTCTTCATAAGGTCCATCAAATAAGAAACGTAACGTACGCCCGCGAGAAGTTGTATTATCAATAACTTCTGCAACCACGTTATCATTTTCGCCAAAATATAATTTATTGCCAATTCGAATTTTACGAGCAGGATCAACTAATACGTCCCATAAACGGCTTTCGGCATTTAATTCACGCAGTAAAAACACTTCGATTTTTGCACCAGTTTTTTCTTTATTTCCGTACATACGAGCTGGAAAAACCTTGGTATCATTCAAAATCATCACATCACCTTCATCAAAGTAATTAATAACATCTTTAAATTTTTTATGAGAAATTTTTCCAGTAGCTCTATCAACTACCATTAATTTACTTTCGTCGCGATTTTTTGCTGGATGCTCTGCTAATAATTCTTTAGGCAGATTGAATTTGAACATTGATAATTTCATATCGTTTCTTTATTGTTTTTAATTGTGATATGGTTTAGCCGGTTTTAAAAAGTATAATCTTTTATAAATTTAAACATGGCTAGTTCATATCGTTTCTTTTTTAAATATGAAAGAATGACGTAAACTTTAATTAAATTTAAAGCTTATTCATAATCTTACGGGATTAATAATTGAATGCGAAATTAGCTACAGATTGAGCGAATTTTACATTTGATAGATAATATTAATGTGTTTAAAAACAGTTTATTAATTATACTATAATTAACATTATGTTAAATAGTAATTTATAAACAATAAAACTGCTACCTATTCAGATAGCAGTTTTACATTAATTTTTTAACTAGAAACGCTCTGTTTGAGAAAAGAAAAAATTCGCTTCAATGTTTGCGTTCTCATCGCTATCAGATCCGTGAACTGCATTTGCAGCAATAGATTTAGCAAATAACTGACGAATAGTACCGGGATCAGCTTTAGTTGGGTCAGTTGCACCGATTAATGTACGGTATTCTGCTACTGCGTTATCTTTAGATAATACTGCGGCTACGATTGGTCCAGCGCTCATATAATCAACTAACTCTCCATAAAACGGACGCTCCTTATGAACTTCGTAAAATTTACCAGCAGTTTCTTTGCTTAATTTCATGTATTTCATAGCTACTATTTTAAAACCTGATTGGTTTATTTTCGCTAAAATTGGACCGATGTTGTTTGCTTCAACTGCATCGGGTTTAATCATTGTAAATGTGATATTTCCTGCCATTGTGTATTTTTTAGGCCGCAAAGATACAATTATTGTTTTTATATCAAAAAAGTATTTGTGTGATTTAAATTAGATAATCCTAACTTTGCTTCTCAAAATTTATCCATGCAAAAAGACTCGTTTCCTAAATTTAAGGCTTTAATAAAAAAATCAAATAACATTGTTATTGTAGCGCATTTTAACCCCGATGGCGATGCTATGGGGTCATCGTTAGCGTTATATAATTATTTTATAAAAGTAAATAAATCGGTTACGGTTATTACGCCTAACGATTATCCTGATTTTTTGCATTGGTTACCAAACAATAAAAAAGTAATTCATTATAGCGCTCAACAAAAAAAAGCTGCTACTATTATCGCTAAAAGTGATTTAATTTTTACGTTAGATTTTAATAATTATTCGCGCCTCGAAGGTTTAGGCGATTTATTAAAAACATCTACAGCTAAAAAAATAATTATTGATCATCACCAACAACCTGATGATTATGCAACGTTAATGTATCACGATGTTAAAGCTTGTTCTACTTGTGAATTGGTATATGAATTTATTTGTGGCTTGGGTGGTAAAAAGTTAATAGATAAACACATTGCATCGTGCCTTTATACAGGTATTATGACAGATACAGGATCGTTTCGTTATGACAGCGTTACCCCTACTACTCATTTAATTTTATCAAATTTATTAGCAACAGGTATAGTGCCTAGCGATATTCATTCGGCTATCTATGATACTTATAGCGAAAGTCGAGTAAAATTATTAGGCTATTGTTTAACCGAAAAAATGGTCGTAATTCCAGAGTATCAGGCGGCATACATTTCTTTAACTGAAAAGGAAATGCAACAGTTTAATTATCAAAGAGGTGATACCGAAGGAATCGTAAACTATCCTTTTTCCATTAAAGGTATTACATTCTGTGCTTTCTTTTCGGAAGGTGGTGATAGAATTAAAATATCATTTAGAAGCAAAGGAAAGTTTGATGTGAATCAGTTTGCTCGCAAGCATTTTAGTGGCGGTGGGCATATTAATGCCGCAGGTGCAAAAGGCAATGTAAATGATTTACAAAAAACAATTAATGAGTTTGTAGCTTTATTGCCAACGTATAAAAAAGATATTTTGAAAAAATAATTATTAGCTCAATAAATCTGCTAATAATTCCATTTCTGTTTTTGCATCTTTATGATTGTAAATAATATTATTTACAGCATTGGTAATTGGCATGTGCACGTTGTATCTTTTATTGATTTCGCATACACATTTTACAGCATAATAACCTTCGGCAACCATATTCATTTCTAATTGCGCTTGTTTAACACCGTAACCTTTACCTAGCATAGTACCAAACATACGGTTACGACTAAACTGAGAGTATGCAGTAACCAATAAATCGCCTAAGTAAGCAGAGGCTTTCGTATCGCGCTCTATAGGATGCACAGCCGCAACAAAACGATCTATCTCTTGTATGGCATTACTAACTAATACGGATAAAAAATTATCACCATAACCTAACCCATGACAAATACCACCAGCTACAGCAATAACATTTTTTAAAACTGCTGAAATCTCTGTTCCAAAAATATCATCGCTACTCGAGCATTTAATATATTGGCAGCGCATGTAGGTGCAAAGCTCTTCCGCGTTATCTATATTTTTACAAGCTAGTGTTAAGTAGGATAGCTTTTCTAAGGCAACTTCCTCAGCATGACACGGCCCTGTTATAACACCAATATTATCAAATGGTACATTAAATATAGAATTTAAATATTCGCCAACAATTAAATTATACTCAGGTACTATTCCCTTAATTGCAGAAAACACAATTTTATTTTTGAATATACCTTCTGGTAATTTTTTTAAAGTATCATTAATAAAAGCAGATGGTACAGCTAGAATAATGATATCAGATGATTCGATTGTAGCTTGTAAATCATTAGATAAGTTCAGTTTTTGTAAATTGAAATTTACCGAACTTAAATAACGTGGATTGTGCTTACGATCTTTAACAAAATCTATATCAGCCTGATTACGGTAATACCAACTAACAACATCTGTATTATTACATAATATTTTTACTAAGGCTGTTGCCCAACTTCCACTACCAATTACTGCAATTTTTTTATTCATTACTATTTTTGTAAAATCTTATTTTAACAACTCACTTTTTAAGTACACTTTACCATTCATAATAGTAGTGTAAATTGTTTTAATATTTTTAATATCAGATAAAGGATTTTCGCTTAATAAAACAAGATTGGCGTCTTTACCAGGTTCTATAGTTCCACGAGTTTTATCTTCGTTAAAAAATTTAGCTGGGTTTATTGTAGCTGCTTTTAATATTTCGAAATTAGAAATACCTGCAGATTGCCAGTGTGCCATTTCTTCATACATATTAAATCCTTCTAACTGATATATGTTTTCGCTTTCGCCACCTAAAATTAATAAGGTGTTATTTTTATTTAATAATTTTAATAAACGTTTTTTCTTTTCAAACGTTGGTAAATACGCTGCTTTATCTTTTTCAATTTTTTCTGTTCCAATACTTTTAATTGTACTTGCTAAACTAGTGTCCCAACTATCTATATAGTGTTTTGGCGCATTTGCCATAATTAATCGATTGTGGTAATCATTTGGGAAAGGTAAATCGTAAGCCATTACATCCCAATCTAAAGTGGGGCAATTAAATACATTGTATTGTTTAGTTAAATCCATTGCTTTTTCAACGCGATTATCTGGTAAATCAACATAACCTGCTAAATGCTCAATGCTTTTAAAACCTGAACGAAGTACTTTATCTAAACTTATTTTACTTGGGTAGTGTCCGCAAACGATTAATCCTTTTTTATCGGCTGATGCCATAATTCTATCAAAAATAGTATCATTAAAATCAGTGCGATGTTGTATGCTATATAATTTTACAAAGTCTAATTTATCTCTTTTCACAATAGTAAATAAACTATCAATTTGCTTTTCAGTTCTAACAGATGTGTTTTTAGTTAATAAATACGGATAGTAAACTTTAGGTTTAATTGTTTTTGATTCAATCAATTTACGTTGCTCTAAAATGGGACTATCGCTGTACATTGCCCTAACATGAGTAACACCGGCCGCAACCAAGTTACTTAAAAACGTATCCATTTTTAATGCGTTTGGTAAATGGATATGCATTTCGGTTAAGCCCGGCATTACATATTTATTAGTACCATCAACTACTTTAGTTTGTTCATTTTTTTTAATCTTTTTAAAATCATTTATCTCTAAAACCTTCCCATTAAAAATAGCCACACTTTTTTTTAGAATAATTGTATCCTTTGTTAAAGGAATAATATTAACATCCTTAATAATAATATCCGGAATTAATTGAGAGAAAATAGTTTTTGTACTAAAAAAAAATAATACTAACAGAAATGTTTTTGTCATAATAAATAGATAAATAATTTAATTAAAAAATAAACAAACGATTAGGCGTAAACCACATCGTCATCAGTAATAGGCGCTAATCCTTTTAATGCTTGATAAATGCGAGCTAGCGTTACAACATCTTTGATGCAATAATTAGTTATACGTTTTAAGTTTTTTTCTTCGTAATAAACTTTTGCAATATCACTTCCGTCAATATCAGTTTTTGGAGATGCTATATTAAAAATGTGTGCTAATAAATTCAAGGACGTGAAATTTTTAATGTCGCCAAAACGCCACATTTCCATGGTATCTAAATGTTTTACTTCCCATGGTTTAAAGCCTTGTATTTGCAATAATTTTGGTAAAGCAATTTTATTAATTAATAATCGGCGACATAAAAACGGAAAATCAAATTCCTTACCATTGTGAGCGCACAGGTAATGATCTTTGGTATTAAAATGCTTTTGTAATAGTTTAGAAAACTCAATTAACAAATCTGTTTCATTATCTCCGGCAATTGTTTTTGTGCGAAATTTCCCTTCGCTCATATAACCTAAACCAATACAAATAACTTTTGCAAACTCAGCATAAATACCAGCTTTATCGTATTGCTGTTCGGTTGTAATATCTTTTAAATACAACCATTTTTTATCCCACAAGTCCTTTTCAGTTGACGATAAAGATTGGTATTTGTAGTATACAGGAACAGTTTCAATATCTATAAATAAAATATTTTCTAGTTTTATAGTACTCATAGTTTTACGAATTTTTGAAACGTGTAATCGTATTTATTTTTTTCATCAGCGTGGTGTTTTTCTTCCCACACTAATTCAAATTTAGTTGCATCTATTTCAGGAAAATACACATCACCATCAATAATAGTATGTACGTGCGTTATATAAATACTATCAACTAATTCCATTGATTGCTTATAAATTTCGCCACCACCAATAATAAAAATTTCGTTTTCGGATTTTAAATTTTCAATAGCTTGATTTAAACTTGATACTATTTCTAAATCAAATTTTTTATCCGAATTAAAATCTGCGTCTCTAGTAATAACTACATTTTTTCTACCAGGTAATGTTCGTCCAATAGATTGAAATGTTTTACGCCCCATAACTACAGGACAACCCATTGTAGTGATTTTAAAAAACTTTAAATCAGCAGGTAAATGCCAAAGTAGCTGGTTATTTTTACCAATAGCATTATTTAGTGCTGTAGCAACGATAATTGATAATTTCATAAATTAATACGCTAAATCTTCGATAAAGAAAAAGAAGACAACTGCTCCCACCCACTCTTTTTTAACACCTTTGCAATCGCCTATTTTAGAGCCATTTTTATAAATATCTCCGTCCGATTCAATTTGTCCAATTTTACTTCCATTTTTATAAACGTCACCATCGCTTTCAATTTGTCCAACTTTGCTTCCGTTTAAATAAATATCTCCATCACTTTCAATTACTCCTTTTTTAGAGCCACCAACATAAACATCTCCATCTTTTTCAATAGTTCCTTTTTTTGAACCACCTATATACACATCGCCATCAGATTCGATTTCTCCTTTTTTACTACCGCGTATATAAAGACTTTGAGCAGAAGTTGTGGTATAAAAAAAGCCAGCAATTAAAACTAAAAAGAGTTTTTTCATATTTATAAATTATAAAGAGTTTAGATTAATTAAATTACTAACGGTATTTTACTTCAACGTTATGTAACTCAATAATTGGTTTTAAAAACTCTTCTAAATCGTTTACGCATAATTGAGATGCAGCATCGCATAATGCTTTTTCAGGATCTGGATGTGTTTCGATAAACATACCATCAATTCCGCTTGCTACACCCGCTCTTGCTAATACTGGTAAAAACTCACGAGCTCCACCCTTTTTATCAGAACTTGGAATACCATATTTACGAACACAATGTGTTACATCAAATACTACGGGATAACCAATGTTATTCATGTGGAAAAATGCACGAGGATCAACCACTAAATCGTTATAGCCAAATGCATAACCGCGCTCTGTTAAAATAATTTGGTCGTTACCAGAATCAACACATTTTTGTGCAGGGTG
>JAYSTR010000169.1:0-8215 GCA_043719555.1 Bacteroidota bacterium
GCTATTACTAGCTTTTCTTATCAAATCTCTTAATGAACGTCCGCTGTTTCATTTGCGGGGTGCA
This sequence comes from Bacteroidota bacterium, assembly GCA_043719555.1. Taxonomy (GTDB): domain Bacteria; phylum Bacteroidota; class Bacteroidia; order B-17B0; family Aurantibacillaceae; genus UBA4416. The sequence goes on from JAYSTR010000169.1 coordinate 65, forward strand.
AAAGTATGTAATCTTTTTCTAACCTCCAAATTTATTTTAAAAAAAAATTAATCTTTTTTAAAATATTTTTTCTCTCTCTCCTTTACTACTCTGCTCCTCAAATAACGGGATGCAAATGTAAGAATCTTTTTTATTCCGCAAACAAAAAAATATAGTTTTTTTTCAGTTTTTAAAAATTCGTATGTAATTGCCTGATTTACTGATAATTATTTTTTGCTATTGAAAGCTTATGAACAGCTATATTTTGCATTTTTTGTTTGCGTGAGGGATTGTAATGGAAAGCCCGCAGGAACGAAGTATGAGAGACGAGGACTTGAAATGAAAAGCCCGACCCGCAGGGACACGCCCTATTTCATATTTACGAACTGCAACGGAACTTCGTATTCGCCTTTACGACAAAGGGCCATAACGCCTTGTAGATCATTAATACTCTTACTGGAAACACGAATAATATCATCCATTAATTGAGCTGTAACCTTGATTTTACTGTCTTTAATGTCTTTTAATAATTTTTTTGAGGTTTCTTTTTCGATGCCTTGACGGATTTTAATTTCTTTTTTTATAACCATACCTGATGGATAAAAGTCTTTACTTTCATCTAAACAACGTGGATCTAGGCCTTGCTTTATCATACGGCTATGAATCGCATCAATGATTGCTGTAAGGCGCATATCGTGCTCAGTTGTAATATTAATGATTAAATCTTTTTTATTGAGTTCGATTTCGCTTTTAGAATCGCGAAAATCAAAACGATTTAATATTTCTTTTTTTGCTACGTTAATAGCATTATCAAGAGTTTGAGGATCTGCTTTACTAGTGATGTCGAATGATGGCATATACTTTAGTTTTTAGTTATAAGTGATGAGTGTTTAGTTATCTGGATTTTGAGTTATAAAAGTATTAATTATTTGTTTGTAAAATGTAAAGCAATTATAATTTGGTATGAATATATTTGAAGTATATGAAAAATAGATTTATGATTAGAAAGATTATTATCAGCACTTTTTTAGTTTTTGTTGTAAATGTTGCAAATGCTCAAAAACTAACTCAATTTACAAGTGACTCGGTGAAATTTATAAAAGAATTACATGAGTATTTTTATGATTTTTCGGCCAATAAAGATGATGCTGAAAAATACGTTCAAAATTTCGGAAAAGTATGGAAAGCACCTGAATTTGCTGCAAAGTATAAAGCAGCAGTTTATAAAACGAGCAACAGTATGTTGCAACGTAAGTTAAAGCCTTACCCCTATTTTATTGCTTATTTAAATGCTGTAGAAAATTTTGTAATATCATCTCAAGGTCAATCTACATTTGATAATTGGCAGGCTTGTATTGAAAAAATATTTGCATCCAAAAATTTAAAAAGTTTTGGTGATTATTTAGAAATGAGTGAAAATTTATTTGCGAACAATACATTTTACAAATCGCCAACGTATGCCTACCGTAGTGTTGAGGCAAATTATAAATTTGAATTTGATTCCATTCCAAAAGTGATTTTCCCTTCTTTTACAATGGTTGGAGCAAGTCCACGAGGAGATTCAATTATGATTGAAAATATACAAGGAACGTATTATCCAAGCTCAGGTAAATTTGCTGGAAAAGGTGGTAAATTAAGTTGGAAGCGCACTGGTGTTGGTGAAGATGTGTATGCAGATTTAATTAAAGTAAACTTAGATTGTAAGACTGGTGGCTATAGCTCTGACTCTGCAACGTTTTATGGTAAACAATATTTTGATAAACCTCAAAAAGGAAAAGTTACAGATAAAATTGTTACCGAAAATATGGATCCTACTTATCCTCGTTTCGATTCCTATAGTAAGCGTTTAGTGGTTTCTAATATTTATCCTGGTGTTGATTATGATGGTGGTTTTGGTATGCGAGGTAATAAATTTGTTGGTTCTGGAAATGCAACTAACCCTGCAAAGCTTTTATTTAAGCGCAATAATGTCAAGTTTTTAGAAATATCGGCTCGTTCGTTTTCTATGACAAAAGAAAAAATTAATGCAAAACCTGCGGCCGTTAAATTCTTTTTAGAAAAGGATTCGATTATACACCCTGGATTAAGTTTCGTATACCAAGTAGATAAAAAAACTATTACGCTTTTACGCACAGATGACGGGTTAGAAAAATCGCCATACTTTAATACATACCACAAAGTAGATATGTATTTTGAACAAATGACTTGGAAAATTGATGAGCCGAAAATTGATTTCGAGTTTTTACCAAATAACACACAAGGTGAAGCTTTTTTTGAATCGCAAGATTTTTATACTAGTCGCAGATTAGAAGCTATTAAAGGGCAAGAGACGATTAGCCCTGTTCAAAAAATGAATGAGTATTATACAAACAACGGTAACCAATTAAGTTTTACAACCGTTGATTTTGCTAAATACATTAAATACTTAGCAGTAGATTTAAGACCTATTATTTTTAAGATGGCTATTTTTGGATTAATTAATTTTGAGCCAGAAACGGACATTATTACTATAAAACCTCGTTTGTTTGATTACATCAAATACATTAAACACGATAAAGATCACGATATTATTACGATACACTCAGTGTTTCCAAATAAAAAAAATGCAACCATGAGCTTAGTTAACAACTCCTACGATATTACTATACGTGGAGTAGAAAGCATTTTATTAAGTGATACTCAAAAAGTATTTATGTTCCCTAAACATAACGAACTAATTTTAAAAAAGAACAGAACTATTGAATTTAATGGAACTGTAGCTTCTGGAAAATTTGAGTTTCACGGAAAAGATTTCGTCTTTGATTACGATATGTTTAAAGTAAAAATGAAAACTATTGACTCTTGTCGTATTTATGTTGTAGCGCGTGAGCCAGATGTTAATGGCAATTATCCATACAAAAGAGTACAAACCGTTGTAGAAAATTTAAATGGTGAATTAAGGATTGATGCGCCAAAAAATCATAGTGGCTATGGAAAAGCACCTACATTTCCTACGTTTCAGAGTTTTAAAGAAAGTTATACTTATTATGATAAACGTACCATTTTTAAAGGTGTGTACAATCGTGATAAATTTTATTTTAAACTCGATCCATTCTCTATTGATAGTTTAGATAACTTTAGAAATGAAGGTTTAGTATTTGACGGAGAATTTGTTTCGGCGGGAATATTTCCATCATTTAGAGAAAAATTAACTTTACAGGAAGACTACTCGTTAGGTTTTATCCGCCCTACTCCTCCTGGTGGTTACCCAGTTTATGGTGGCAAAGCTAAATTTGAAAACGAAATTCGGTTAAGCAATAAAGGTTTACGTGCCGATGGTGATTTAAATTATGTATCATCAACTACCAAATCAAAAGACTTTATGTTTTTTCCGGATAGTATGAATACACTCGCAAATTCATTCGACATAAAGGAACAGATAAATCCTATTGAATATCCGCAAGCACACGGCGATACAGTTTTTGTGCACTGGATGCCTTATAAAGATTATATGAATGCCTTTGATAGAGCAAGTCCATTTAAAACATTTAATAGACTTTGTACTTTTACTGGGCGCTATACTTTAAATCCAGAAGAATTACGAGGCAGAGGAACGGTTGATATGGTAAAGGCCGATTTGCAAGCCGAAAATATTTTATTTAAACAACACCAGTTTTTTTCGGATACAGCTAACTTCCATTTAAAAGCCATTGATGATTCGGGTTTATCTTTTGAATCGGATAACGTTAATGCAAAAATGGACTTGCAGAAGCGCGTTGGAGATTTTGTAACCAATGGCAAGGCTTCAATAGTAAAGTTTCCTAAAAACCAATATATAGCTTATATGGAACGTTTTAAATGGTTTATGGATACCGAAGAGATTCAGTTAGGAGATGAGCAAGCTAAAATGGATGGAAGTGTTGAAAACGCACTCGATTTAGAAGGCCCGGAATTTATTTCGGTACATCCTAAGCAAGATTCCTTGCGCTTTTTTGCACCAGCCGCTAAATACAACTTACGTAAATACATTATTAGTTGTTTAAATGTTCCGTTTATAAATGTAGCAGATGCTCGTTTATTCCCTAACGAAGGTAAGGTTACTATTTTTAAAAATGCACTAATGGATACTTTAAAAAACTCAGTAATACTTGCTAATACGGTAACTAAATACCATACAATTAGAAATGTAACTGCAAATGTTTTTAGTCGCCGAAATTATTTAGCAAACGGAGATTACCAATATGTGGATGAAAACGAAAAACCTTACTTAATTAAATTTGATAAAATACAGCCCGATACTACTGGGCAAACTGTATCAGAAGGTGTAATTGATGAGAAAGAAAACTTTAAGTTTAACGATTATTTTAGCTTTGCTGGTAAGGTTTATTTATTTGCATCAGGACAATATTTATTCTATGAAGGTGGGACTAAAATTGTACACAACTGTGGTAAAATTGGAAAAGCGTACTTACAATTTACAGGAGAAATTAACCCAAAAGAAATCTTAATTCCATTTCCGAAAAACCCAACGGACATTAATGGTAATCAAATTGGGTCTGCTATTATTTATGGTCCGGATACCAATATGGTATACTCATCCTTTGTATCATTGCGAGGTGGTAGAAGAGATGTGGATGTAATTGGAGCAGATGGTTTTTTAGGATACAACAAAGAAACCCACGAATATATTATTACAAATCGTGAAAAATTTGTGGAGCAATCGTTACCCGGAAATTACATTAGTTTAAATACTGATAACTGTAATGTGTATGCGGAAGGTAAAATGAACCTTGGTGCCGATTTAGGACAAGTTAAGTTTAACACTTTTGGTATTGGACATCATAGCTCAACCCCACGCGATACGGCGAGCTTTGAGTTAATGACTACTATTGATTTCTTTTTTGATAAGGGTGCATTAAAAAAGATGACTAAGGATGTGGAAGTATATTTAAATACCTTAACTCCCGTTGATTTTAGTAGTAAAATATTTAGTCAAGGAGTTATTGAATTATTAGGAAAAGAAAAAGGAGATAAAACGATTTCGGATTTAAATTTATATGGCAATATGAAAAAATATCCCGATGAGTTTGAAAAAACATTTTTTATAACTAATACTCAAATTAAATACGACAAACCTAGTAAATCGTTTATTTCGGTTGGTAATATTGGTTTAGGCGCTATTAATAAAAATGAAATTTATCGTCAAGTACCAGGTCACATACAAATAAAAAAGCAAAAAGGTGGCGATGTATTAACGATGTATTTTGAATTAGATCCTAATACGTGGTATTTCTTTTCGTATGTGAAAGGTGTGATGAGTGCGGTAAGTAGTAATATTGAATTTAACAACGATATAAAGAACTTAAAACCTAAAGATCGTAAACAAGATTTAGAAAAAGATAATAAAGGACCATCATTCCAATTTAATATCTGTAGCCCAACTAAACGAGATCAGTTTATAAGAAAAATGAAAATGATGAATAATGAAAGTGAGTAAGCTCTATTTTGATTCAGATAAATTAAAAAAGATTCTCATTTATAGAGAATCTTTTTTTTACTCAAAAAATAAAAGAAATGAATATTAAAAACTTCGAATTTAAAGCTAAAGTAGAAAGTTTAGAAAGCTACGAAGCCAAACTATTAACTTTAAAACCAACTTTTAAAGGCACCGATCATCAAATTGATACTTACTTTAATGTGTGTAAAGGGCGTTTAAAATTACGCGAAGGAAATATCGAAAATTCATTAATTAATTATGACAGACAAGATGTTTCTGACTCAAAAAAATCGGACATCATTCTTTACCAACATCAGGCAAATAACGCATTAAAAGATATTTTAACTTTGCAATTGGGCGTAAAAATTGTAGTAGATAAAATTCGTAAAATCTATTTTATAGATAATGTGAAATTTCATTTTGACATTATTGATGAGCTAGGAACTTTTATTGAAGTAGAAGCCATAGATAATTCTGATGAGTTTAGTATAGAGCAATTAAAAAAACAATGTGACTCGTATTTTAATTTCTTTGGATTAGATAAATCTCAGTTAATGGATAAATCTTATAGCGATTTAGTTGCTGAATTAGTGAGTTAATAAAATAATCAAGACATAAAAAAACTCGAAAAATTTTTTTCGAGTTTTTTTAATTATATATCTAAACTATTTAAGCTCCAATTAATGCTTTATAAGCATCAGCAGATAATAAATCAGCTAATTCAGCTGTGTTTTCTATGGTTGTCTTTACCATCCAACCTTTACCGTAAGCATCATTATTTACTGATTCCGGTGAACTATCGATGTCTTTATTTACTTCTAAAATTTTACCAGTAATAGGCATAAACAAATCAGAAACAGTTTTAACCGCTTCTACTGTACCAAAAATCTCTTCACGAGCAACAGTTTCGCCTAAAGTAGTTACATCTACATAAACGATGTCGCCTAATTCTTTTTGTGCGAAATCAGTAATACCAATTGTTGCTACATCACCTTCAACACGCACCCACTCGTGATCTTTAGTGTATTTTAATTCTGATGGAAAATTCATAAAATATTTTTTTACAAATATAAAAGGTTTCTTACAAAAAACTAGCTTTCTTTTTAATTAAAAAATCAGTTTGCCTTTACTATTCGTATATTAATAACTCGTTCGTTTATATGAAGTTTAATAAAATAAATGCCATTTGGTATCATATTTAAATCTGTTTTTAAATGATGGCGATCCACTTGCATTTCTGTTTTAGGTAGAATTGTTTTAATATGATTACCAATAACATCATATAAATCAGCACTTACCAATGAGTTTTCTTTTAACTGAAATTTAATATTTAAGTCAGCATTTGTTGGATTTGGAAATACAGCTAAATCATATTTTTCAATATCAATTTCCTTAATACCAACCTGTGACAAAGGTGTAATTTTAGCAGAATCTACTTCAAAATTTAAATTAGAAAATTGATTATTCGTAGATGTTATCACTCTATGGTAAATACCATTTGAATCTAAACCTGGAATATCAACATATACATAATAATCTTCGCCAGGAGCATTATTTGGCAAACCCGTTAAAGTATAGCCACCACTTGCATCAGTAGATGTTTGACGAGCCGCTGATGTACCCGGATTACGTCCACCCTTAACAATCACCCCTTTTATTGGTAATCCTAATATTTTATTAACGTCTTTTATATGATTAGACATTCTGAATACATAACCTGGACCAGCATAAACAGTTCCTGTTAATACACCAGTTCCCACACCAATATTTTCTAAGGCAATAACAGATACATTATGTGTTAAATCTGCAGTACATCCATGGGTTACAATAGTTGCTGATTGCCAACCACTAGCATTAGTACCATAAGTTATTTGCAAATTAGTAGATGTAGGCACTGCCTTAACTATATACTGAGCTTCAGGTACATTTGTAAAATTATAATTACCTAATCCATCAATAGGTAACGTTGTTATCGAATCGAATTTTGTGAAAAATGGCTCGTATTTATATAGAGTTACATTACCTGCAACTATGGCGTTAGTTGTACTTGTTAATACTGAACCAACAATGTTTTTATTAGATGTAACTGGAATATTAACTACCGCACTTGTATCTGAACATCCATTTGCATCAGTAACAATTAAATTGAAATCGTGAGAGCCGGAAACTGTATTTGTATAATTATACGAACCTGTATTACTAACTACGGCACCAAATGAATCTAACCAAACATAATTAGTTGGTGCAACAGCATTAATTTCAGAAGCCACTGATAAAGTTTTAACAGCTCCTTCGCAAACATTTCCACCAGATATAGAAGTTCCAATTAATATTTTATAACCATTAGTAATAGACACAACTTTATCTATGCTACAATTTTTAGAATCGGTAACTGTACAAGTGTAATTATTCGTAGTAACGTTACCACTAATAACACCACCGGTTAAAGAACCAAAACCATGACTCCAAAAATAAGTATACCCTCCATTACCACCAGCACCAATAACTTCAGCACTACCATTATTACCATCAAAACACGTTACATTAGTTTGGTTAGATATAGCGGTTAATTGCGTTGGTTGATTAATTATAACGGTAAATGAAAAAACCCCACAAAACGAATCATATATATTTACTGTATGAGTACCCGCTGATAAATTAGTTGCTAAATTTGAAGATGATATATTATCCCAAGC
>JAYSTR010000170.1:0-21332 GCA_043719555.1 Bacteroidota bacterium
CACAAGCAGGTGATAATAGTACCGCATCGCCTTTTGTAGCTAATTTATAGCACATGGCAACTGCTTCTGCTGCATTACCAGCTTCCATAATGGTTTCAACAGATCCTTTGAATGATTTGATAATTTTTTTATTATCTACACCTAGACAAACTATTGCTTTAACTTTTTCTTTCACAAGGTCTACTAACTCTTCGTAGTTATTGCCTTTGTCTTGACCACCTAATATTAACACAGTAGGTTTTTGCATACTTTCTAATGCATACCAAGTTGAGTTAATGTTGGTTGCTTTTGAATCGTTAATAAATTCGATGCCGTTTACAGTTGCAACAAATTCCAAACGATGCTCGGCGTTAACAAAATCTTCTAAGCTTTCGCGAATTACATCTTTACGAATATCTACTATTCGAGCAGCCATTGATGCAGCCATTGAGTTGTAAACGTTGTGTTTACCTTGTAGGGCTAATTGTTCTAGGGTCATAATTAAGGGTTTAGGGTTATTATTATAATTAAGGGTTATTTCATTTTCTTGTAAGTACGCACCATTACCATCTATAGTATGTTTAATACTAAAAGGAATAAGCTGTGCATTAATGGTTGCATCTTTCATATAATCTGTAATCACAGTATCATCTGAACAGTAGATAAATGCATCACTTTGAGTTTGATTTTGAGTAATTCGGAATTTCGAAGCGACGTAATTTTCGAATTTATAATCGTATCTATCTAAATGATCAGGAGTAATATTTAATAGTATTGCTATATCTGCTTTAAAATCAAACATACCATCTAACTGATAACTACTTAACTCTAGTACGTAGTAATCGTAATTTTCTTTCGCTACCTGATAAGCGAAACTCTTGCCAATATTACCGCCTAAACCAACATTATAACCGGCATTTTTAAGTATATGATAGGTTAGTAGAGTTGTAGTTGTTTTTCCGTTACTGCCAGTAATGCATATTTTTTTTGCCGAAGTATATCTTCCTGCAAATTCAATTTCAGAAATTACTGGAATGTTTTTTTCTTTAGCTTTTTTTACTAAATCAGCTTTATCAGGAATGCCAGGACTTTTAATAATTTCTGTAGCATTTAAAATTAAGGCTTCACTGTGTTTGCCTTCTTCAAATGCAATGTTATTATCAAGTAATTCTTTTTTGTATTTATCCTTAATTGTGCTCATATCAGATACGAACACGTCGAATCCCTTGGCCTGTGCTAAAATAGCACTGCCAACCCCGCTTTCGCCGCTTCCTAATATGACAATTCGATTATTCAATGTTATTCTATCTTAATTTTAAGGTTACAATGGTGAGTGCCGCTAACATAATTCCGATAATGAAAAAACGCATAACAATTTTCGATTCATGGAACCCACATTTTTGATAATGGTGATGAAGAGGCGCCATTTTAAACAAACGATTTTCGCGCGCAAACTCAATACCGTGTTTTTTCTTTTGGTATTTGAAATAGTATACCTGAAGTATTACTGATACATTCTCTACTAAAAATATCCCGCATAATATAGGAATGAGTAATTCCTTACGAATAGCAATTGCAAATACAGCAATAATACCTCCAATTGCTAAACTTCCTGTATCGCCCATAAATACTTGTGCCGGATAAGCATTGTACCATAAAAAGCCAACACATGCCCCAACAAAAGCTGCCATAAATACCACTAACTCACCGGTGTAGGGGATGTACATAATATTTAAGTAATCTGCAAATATGGTGTTACCACTTACGTAAGCTAATATGCCTAAAGTTGTTCCAATAATGGCGCTTGTTCCGGCTGCTAGGCCATCAATACCATCAGTAATGTTTGCGCCATTTGATACGGCTGTTACAATTAAAATAACAATTGGTATAAAAATTAACCAACCATATTTTACAGCGTTATCTCCCATAAAAGAAATAATACTTGTATAATCAAACTCGTTATTTTTTAAAAAGGGAATGGTAGTTTTAATTGTTTTAATTGGAGTTGCTGCATATTTTGGCATCGTTAAATCTTTTGATTTACTAATAGCTTCATCAAAAGAATAAGCACTTTGTTGATTATCGGTTACTCTTTCTTTTATAACAACATCTGGATGAAAATAAAATACAGCGCCAACTATTAAACCGATTCCAATTTGCCCAACGATTTTAAATTTACCTTGTAAGCCTTCTTTATTTTTTTTAAATACTTTAATGTAGTCATCTAAAAAACCAATAGCGCCAAGCCATACAGTTGAGATTAACATTAATACAATATAGATGTTGTGTATTTTTGCAAATAATAAAGTGGGGATAATAATGGCTGCTAAAATAATTAATCCACCCATGGTTGGTGTGCCTGATTTTTCTGTTTGACCTTGTAAGCCAAGCTCACGCACTGTTTCACCAATTTGTTTTTTTCGAATGAAGTTTATTATTCGTTTACCGAAAATCATAGTAATGATTAACGATGATAATAACGCTAACGCTGCTCTAAACGAAATGTATTGAAACACACCTGCTCCAGGAAAGTTAAAGTGCTGATCTAAATATTGAAATAAGTAGTAAAACATAGTTTATATATCGAGTGTTTTAAAGTTTTCTTTTACAATTTCAAAATCATCAAACGGATGTTTTACTCCACTTATCTCCTGGTATTTTTCGTGCCCTTTGCCTGCAATTAAAATAATATCGTTTGCATTGGCGAATGAACACGCTGTTTTTATAGCTTCTTTTCTATCACTAATACGCAATGTTTTTTTTGCATCAACAGGATTTATACCAGCTTGCATTTGATTTAAAATATCTTCCGGGTTTTCTGTGCGAGGATTGTCACTAGTTAAAATAACCTTAGTGCTTAATTCACAAGCAATCTCAGCCATAATAGGACGCTTAGCTGCATCTCTGTCGCCGCCACAACCAACTAAGGTAATAACTTGCTCATTACCTGTTCGTATATCTTTAATGGTTTCCAAAACATTTTTTAAAGCATCTGGTGTGTGGGCATAATCTACAATCGCAATAATTCCTGTTTTAGATTTTACATATTGAAAACGCCCTTCAACAGAATTTAAATTACTAAGTGTTGTTAGAACTTGTGTTTTATCTTGTTTTAATAAAAGAGCAATAGAGTATACCGCTAAAACGTTATAAGCATTAAATGAACCGATTAACTTTACCCATACCTCTTGATTATCAAGGTTTAGTAATAATCCATTCAAATGATTTTCGATAATTTTACATTTAAAATCAGCAACTGATTTTTGTCCGTATGTGTATTTTTTTGCTTTACAGTTTTGCAACATTACCATACCATTTCTATCGTCCTTATTTGTTAAGGCAAAAGCATCATCACTTAGCGCATCAAAAAAGCCTTTTTTCGCTTTAATGTATTCATCAAATGTTTTATGGTAATCTAAATGATCGTGGGTAATATTGGAAAAAGCGGCGCCAGTAAATTTTAAACCCGTAATACGATGTTGTACAATGGCGTGCGAACTCACTTCCATAAACACATATTGGCAACCTTGTTCTGCCATTTGTGCCAGCAACTCATTTAATGTTAACGCATCTGGTGTTGTGTGTGTAGAAGGAATGATGGTATTGTTGATTTTATTTTCTACTGTAGATAATAAACCAACATTATATCCTAATCCTCTAAATAAATTAAATAATAAAGTTACGGTAGTTGTTTTTCCATTAGTACCAGTAATACCTACTAATTTTACTTTCTCTGATGGGTTATCAAAAAAGTTGCAAGCAATATACCCTAGTGCTGCTGATGAATCTAAAACTTTTACGTAGGTGATATTTTCTTTTTGTACCAACGGTAACTCTTCGCAAACGATAGCAACAGCACCACTTTCAATGGCTTTATCAATAAACTTATGTCCGTCTACAGCCGTGCCACGTGTTGCGATAAACAACGAATCTTTTTTTACTTTACGAGAATCAAACGTTACTGATGATATAGCTAAGTTGGTAGAACCAACAACTTCATCAAGTCGTGTTTTATATAATATGTCGCTTAATAATTTCACCTTCTTAACTTAGTATCAATGTTATTTTATCGCCTTTATTAAATTTTTGTCCTGCTTCTACTGATTGTTTTTTTACTGAACCCATACCAACTATTTTCACGTGAAACCCATTGTTTTCAAGTAAATACAAGGCATCTTTTGCCGACAGGCCATTTAAATTAGGAACGATTCCTTTTCGCAATTGATTTTCTAAATTAGTTTCGATGAGAGTTATCGATGTAGAATCCTGAGCGTTACGACCTACATAATTATTTTCTTGATCGTTTGATTTTACGTTTAATTTTAAGGCTTTAGAAGCAATAACTAATTCGTTATTTTTAGATTTAATACTTGATGGCGCTTTCGTTAATAAATTTTGTTTGTTATTAATTGGCTCTAAAAAATCTAAACTAGTTGAATATACTTTTTCTGCTATCTCTTTAAATACTGGCCCTGCAACTAACCCACCATAGTAAATACCATTGCTTGGCGAATTGATAATAACGATGCAAGTATATAATGGTTTATCCGCTGGAAAATATCCAACAAAAGATGCTTGGTAATTTCGGTCACCAACAGCTCCATAAGCTGTTTTTCCACTTCCTCGTTTAACACCTACTTTAGCAATTTGTGCTGTGCCGGTTTTACCCCCAACTTTAAAGGCAGTAATGTTTAGGCCTTTTCCCGAACCATTTTCAACAACACCTTCCAACATTTGTTTTGCTTTTATAACGGTTTCTTTTTTTACGATGCGTTCACTGATAACCTCTGTGCTAAATGTTTTTACAGTAATGCCATTGCGTTTAATTTCTTTTTCAAAGCGTGGTTTTACCATTTTGCCATCATTAGCAATAGCATTATAAAGTGTTAATGTTTGTAGGGGTGTAATTAAACTTTCGTAACCATAAGCCATTTGTGGTAAGGTTAATCCACTCCAGTCTTTACTTTTTGTCTCTTTAATTAATGGATTTGCTTCACCAGGAATTGCTAATCCTAATTTTTGATTTAAATGAAATGACTTTAATTTGTTAACGTATGCCTGAGGGTTTTTAGCATAATATTTTGTAATCGTTTTTGCAGCAGCTACATTAGATGATACTTCAAAAGCACGCTTTAATGTTAATATTGGTGTTTCTGGAGCATGCGCATCTTTAATAGTTTTGTTATAGTAAGTTACTTCACCATTTCCAACTTGTATTTTTTCTTCTAAACTTACATTGTAATCATCCATTACAGCTAGGTACGATGCTAGCTTAAATGTTGATCCTGGCTCGGTTGCGTAACCAATGGCGTAGTTTAAACTTTCTGAATAAGAACTAGAATCTTTGCCGTCACGAGTTAAATTAGCAATAGCTTTTATGGCACCTGTTTTTACTTCCATCAAAATAGCGCACCCATGCGACGCATTATTTTTTACTAATGTTTTTAATAAAGCATTTTCTGCAACGTCTTGTATATTCACATCAATAGTCGTGTATAAATCACTACCATCTTTTGGCTCTACTTCATTCTCATCATTAATAGGACGCCAAACACCACCTGCAATTTTTTGCATTAAACGTTGTCCACTAATACCAGTTAAAGTACTGTCGTATGCGCCCTCTAAACCAACTGGTTTAACACCTTCGCGCGCTAACCCAATTGTACGAGCTGCTAAAATTTTAAATGGTCGCTCACGTTTGTTTGTTTGAAGTGTTACTAACCCACCACGTTTTCCCTTTTTAAAAATGGGAAATGTTTTTAGGGTTTGTAAATCTTTATAAGATACATTACGTTTTAACACGACATATCTGTCGCCAGTTTTACGAGCTCTTCGTAATAGTTTAGTATATAACTTGGCAGATTTATCTTTAAATAAATCGGCCATTAAAAAACCTAACGAATCAACTTTGCTTTCAAATAATTTTTTATCAATAGATGGAGCATTAATGTCCACCGCTATTTCGTAATAGGGTAGGGATGTAGCTAACAAGTTTCCATTAATGTCAAAAATATTTCCACGCACCGCTTCAATTTCAAATACGCGAGTGTTAAAGGCTTCCGCTTTTGCTTTCCACACGTCGCCTTCTTTAAATTGAATAACGCACATCTTATAAAAGATAGCTAGCGCAAATAAGCATAAGCCTACGTAAACTAGGTAAGTTCTTGATAATATGTCTTTTTTGTTTTCCATTTGGCCCCTCCCGTCCTCCCCAAAGGGGAGGTGACGAGAATTAAACTTTATTTTATTTTTTTATTTTGGAAGCTTTACTTTCCTCCCCTTCGGGGAGGCTAGGTGGGGCTTCCAACTCTATCTTCATAGGTGCAACTACAGGCTCCTTTAATCCTATTTCTTCAACAGCTTTAGCAACTTCACTTTGTTTACTGATAAACATTAGATCTGATTTAGATGAAATGTATTCTGTTCTTAATTCTTTTATTTGGTTACTTACTTTATTTACTTCTCTAATTTTATCGTCAGCATGATACCCGTTAGCGATGTATAACATGGCTATTACACCTAAAAACAAAATATATGGTACATGTTGCACGGCTCTATCATCACTTAAAAATGTACCACCAAATATTTTTGATAACCCCTTAGCTAACACACCTTTCTTCCCTGGTTTAGAAGGCTTTGCGTCAACTTGTGGTTGTTCTTGTTCCACTAGCTCCTCAAGCTCTTCCAATTCTTCGTTTGGTATGTCTCTAAATTTGTTTGCCACTTTATTTTGTTATTGGTTTTTTGATAATTATTTTTTAAGTTTTAAAAACAAAAAACTTTTCTCAAATAACTCTTGCTGCTATTCGTAATTTTGCGCTTCTAGCTCGTGAGTTTTGTTCAATTTCTTCTGCACTTGGTACAATGGGTTTATTGGTTAATGATTTAAAATAGCGGGTTACATTACCGTACACTAAATCTTTTTCCTCTTTCCCTTCTATATTTCCCGTCTTAATTAAATTCTTTACTAATCGGTCTTCTAAGCTATGATAGCTCATTACTACTAAGCGCGCATCGGGTTTTAAAATATCTACACACTGTGTTAAACATTCTTTCAGGGCTTCCATTTCTTGGTTAACCTCAATTCGTATAGCCTGATATACTTTTGCTAAATATTTATTTCCTTCAAATTTTGGCGTTGCAGGCAATATCACTTCTTTTAAATGCTCTGTGGTATCAATGCTTGCGTTAACACGTGCTTCGCTAATTAATTTAGATAAACGAAAAGCATTGTCTAACTCACCGTATTCTCTAAAAATGGAAGTCAGTTTTTTTTCGTCATAGGTATTTAAAACTTTTTTAGCAGTTAAATCACTTTTCTGATTCATACGCATATCTAAGTCTGCTTCAAAACGTATTGAGAATCCACGTTCACCTTTATCAAACTGATGCGACGAAACACCTAAATCACCTAGTATGCCATCAACTTGAGTTACGCCGTATAACTTCAAGTAGTTTTTTATGAATCTAAAGTTGTGAGGAATAAAAGTTAAGCGAGCATCGTTAGGAATATTTACTTTGGCATCTTCATCCTGATCAAACGAAAATAATTTCCCTTTAGCAGATAAGTGTTTTAGTATTTCTTTCGAATGGCCGCCGCCACCAAAAGTTAAGTCAATATAAGTTCCATCAGGATTAATGTTTAATCCATCTATACAAGGCTGTAAAAGAACGGGGATATGATAAGCATTGGTATTACTCATCATCTCCATCATTAAAATTTAAGTTACCCAGTACGTCTTCTGCTAATTTTTCAATATCAATATCCTGCGTTAAGAATTGGTCGTATAATTTTTTATCCCAAATTTCAATAACGTTATTGCTACCTAAAATTTTTATATCAGTTGTTATATCTGCATATTCTACTAATGATTTTGGCAACAATACACGGCCTGTATTATCAGCGTCGGCAGCTGTTGCACCACCAGTAAATTTTCGCACGAAAACATCGTTTGCTTTTATCAAACGATTGAGCTTACTTAATTTTTTGTTCAGTTTATTCCACTCAGTAATTGGGTATAACACTAAACACTTTTGATGAAGGTTTCTATTAATGACAAATCCCTTTTCAAAAACCTCTTCTAACTGCTTACGCAGGGCAACAGGAAACATAAAGCGACCTTTCGCATCTACTTTACATTCATATTCTCCTATGAGGCTTATCATTATTGGGTTTTGTTTGATTAGCGTCAAAAATAATTAAAATTTTACCACTTTCTACCACTTTTAGCCATTATTTACCACTTTTGTTGATAAATAGAAAATTGTTAATAATCGAGCGTTGATTTTTTTAGTAAGTATTTTTTTGTTTTTTAGATACAAATCATTGATTTTATTGGCTTTGTATGCATTTCATCAATCTTTAAATATTTGAATATTAACACTTTCAAATGTTTGAGATATTAACAATTGTCTTATCTTTGACCCCCCCACATTATGGAAGACAAAAAGTTTATTGACGTTGAGAAAATCTTAAAGGAAAAAGCCTATAAATTATATAGGTGGTTACCTGGTTTTGCCATTAATTGGTTAAAACGAAAATTACACGAAGATGAAATCAATCAAGCAATGGTTGATTTAAAAGATGATGAAGGTTTAGTTTTTAATGCAAAGGCTTTAGACCGTTTAGGCTCGAAATTAGAAACTACGCATTTAGATTTAGTTCCAAAAACCGGTAATATTATTATTGCCGCTAATCATCCTTTAGGTGGTTTAGATGGAATGAATTTGATTAGAGCAGTTGGGCAAGTAAGACCAGATGTGCGTTTTTTTGTAAATGATATTTTAAAAAATTTAAAAAACTTCGGCGATATTTTTGTCGCTGTTAATAAAACTGGCTCATCATCGGCATCTTCTCTTCGTACTATGGAAGATACTTTTATGTCGGATTGTGCTGTGTTATTTTTTCCAGCAGGTTTGGTATCGCGCAAGCAAAAAGGGCAGGTAAGAGATTTGCGTTGGAAAAAAAGTTTTGTAACGCAAGCCATCGATCATAAACGAATGATACAGCCTGTGTTTATTGAAGGAGAAAACTCAGGATTCTTTTACAACTTTGCAAACTTTCGTAAATGGGTTGGTATTAAAGCCAATATCGAAATGTTGTTTTTGCCTGACGAAATGTTTGAAGCAAAAAACAAAGTCGTAAAAATCCATTTTAGTAAACCTTTTGATTCAGCTATTTTGGATAACAGTAAAACTCACCACCAATGGTCTGATTTAATTTATCAGTTTATATACTCTCTGGACTTTATGAAAGGTATGACATTTGAAGAGTATATGAAGGGGAAGTAATAATTACACAAAGATTATTTCATCAAAATTTATTATGAGTAATAAAAAATATAATCATAAAAACAGTAACCAAGTATCATCTATTGGAGAATCAATTTTAAGTGGCAAGTCATATTTATGGGTTATTGCATTTGTGATTTTTATAATATTTGCTACCACAACTGCGAGTGAAAATTATTCTGAAGGAGAGAGAATTGGCTTTGTTACAAAATTTTCTCATAAAGGTCGATTTTGGAAATCTTGGGAAGGTGAATTAAATCTTACTCAAACAGGAATGAATACAAGTTCTTTATATGATTTTTCAATAGACAATGATAATGAGTCTAAAGCTGTAGTTGCAATGATTGATTCTGCAGTAAATTATGGATGGAAGGTGAAATTAGTTTATCACGAAGTTTATTTTAAAAACTGGTTTAGTAATAGAGGTGAAACCGATTTTTTTATCAAGAGTATTGAAGTTTTAGATAGGAATTCACTTGGAAATAATAACAAGAATGAACTAAATAATAGACTAGGAAAAATAATAGATACTGTTTATGTTGTTATTGATAAAGCAGAATTATTAAATAAAATGAAAAACAAATAATAAGTCATTATGACTTTTAAAATATGGTAAATATAAGAGTAGGTTTTGGTTACGATGTACATCCTTTAGGTGAAGGCAGAGAGTTATGGCTAGGTGGGATTAAATTAGAGTTTGATAAAGGCTGTGTTGGTCATAGCGATGCAGATGTATTGTTACACGCTATATGCGATGCGTTATTGGGAGCCGCTAACTTACGTGATATTGGTTTTCATTTCCCTAATGATAATCCAAAATACAAAGGTGCTGATAGTAAGTTGTTGTTGAAAGAAGTTGTTGAGTTGCTTGATAAAAAAGGTTATGGTATTGGTAACGTGGATGCTACTTTGAGTTTAGAAGCACCTAAAATAAATCCACACATTACTGAAATGCAAAATGTATTAGCGCCGATTATGAATATTACTGCTAATGATGTTTCTATTAAAGCTACTACTAATGAGCGCTTAGGTTATATAGGAAGAGGAGAAGGCGTGAACGCTTATGCAGTAGCATTAATTTATAAAAGATAAAGTTTATTTAAACTGATATTGTAAAGATAAACTTGTTTGTTTTTCTCGCAACGCAATAGGGTGTTACTTATTTTTTCAATCGCAGTATATTCGGCAGGTAATAGTATTTTTCCTTTTTGATTGAGTAATCCTTGTAAGTTGTTTTCAGTAATCAAGTATAAATTATTATCTAAATAATGTATTGTACCAGTTATACTTGAGTAAACTGTTTTGTTGTTTTTATCTATTAAGTAGTTTTTATTTTTTTTAGTAACAATAGCCGTGTTACCTTTAAAGTCAGAAGCCTCAGTATATTCATCATTAAACAATGGATTGAATTTCGAATCTAGGAAAATGTATTTATTATTTTTCTTTACTTTCATAACATCATATTTAAAAAAGCCTATTTCGGTATACTTGCCATAGTTAATTGCAAATTTCCCGTTTTCATTTGCAATAGCTTCTTCCTCATTCTTTAATAATTTAAATAGGTTGCCATTGGTATAATAATTTGGCAGTAAAGCTTTGTCGTAATCAAACTCGCAATCAGTTATAAAGCATTTTGATTTAATATTATAAAAACCATATAAATTATTTTTCACTAGCAAATAAATGTGGTTTCCGCAATTTGTAATGTAGTCGTATTTAGGCGCAATAATTATTTCATCAGAGGTTGTTATAATTCCGAATAAATTTGTTTGTTTTACAGTAATGCAATTGTTTTCGTCGGCTGCTGATACCCAGTCCCATGTGTTTTTAAAACGACTATTTTTTTTATCTAAAACACCATATTTACCATTAAGGAAATAATAAGCAAACCCATTTTTAAAATCACCAAGCTTTTCGTAATCAAAAGGAATAACTGTTTTTCCTAATTTATCAATCGCGCCATATTTGTTGGCGCTATTTTGGCAAACAAAAAGATCATCACTTAAAGGGTTTATTTCTGCATAAGCAGTTGATGTTATTTGCCCTGAACGATTTAATAAATAAGAGTTACTGTCAGTTTGTACTATGGCTATTCCTTTGCTAAATGCATTAGCCTCATTGAAATACTGGTTCGCTAAAACTTCGTTGTTTTTATTAATAAAAAATTCCTTATCATCTTTTCTCACTACAGCAATTTCTTCTTCAAAAACAGACGCATCATCAAACAATGGTTTAATTACCCAATTGCCAAGTGTATCTATGTACCCAAATTTTTGCTCATTATTTTTTATAGGAATTAATATTTTAGTAGTTAGTTCAATGCTTTTTAAAACGTCCATTTTATATGGATATTCAGGATACAATTTTAAAAAGTGAGTTAATTCATTTTTATCATAACCCTTGGTTGATTTACTAAACAAGAGCTTCCAGGCATCTTCTTTTGTTTGTAAACTACTGTATTGTTTAATAAAATGATAGATACTATCTGTGTTATGATGTTCTTTTACTAATTCAAATAATTTTTGTTCGGCCTTAATAATGTTTGGATTCGATTTATACTGTGTAATAAAATATTTGTATTGCAATTCCGATTCGGTATGTGTTTTTTCTAAATACTGAATATTATAATAATCTGTTGTTGCTTTTGGTATTAAATAGCTTTGAGGATGCTGCAACATAAACTCTTTGATGTATTCGCTATTTTTTAAACCAAGTACTTTTGTGTAAACGATATCATCTCGTTTATTATAACAATAAGTTAAGAGCGTATCATCTGCAAAGAAAAAAGTTTTTAAAAAATGATTGAGTGAGTCTTTATTATCTGACAAACAAAATCGGTTGTAAGCTTTTGCAACAATGTTTTCTTTTAACCGTTTAATACTATGTTTATTTATTTTATACGATTTATAAGAAGTTGTATCCTTTAAATTTTTGCTGCTTAGCATAATATATTTAGCAGCACTATCTATATTATAAAATGGATTATCGTTACGATAATAAATTGTAGCTAAACCATAAGATGCAGATGCTGTATTTTTTTTGATGGATTTATAAAACAATTGCTTTGCTTTAAAATAATCGAAAATCTCTAAAGCATCATAGGCTTTTTCGATTTTAGATGCCGAAGCAATAAAACTTAAAAATATAAATAGGGTTAGACTTTGTAATTTCATATAATCGCCATAAAATTATACTTTTGATTTTTTAATAATTATAAAAGATGTTCACAACTGGTAAATTAATTTTCGCATTATTGTTTTTAGTCGTATTTGTTGCTGGTATGGCTTGGTCTTACAAAAAAGATAATAGTTCATCAAAAATACATTACCCAAAACCGTATAAATTGTTAATTTTTATCATTTTGTGCTTCGTTTTGATGTTTTTATTTGTTAAATACCGATAATCCTTAAAGTTTTAGTGTATTTTTTTGTAGCTTTATCTATTATAATACAAAATATTAACAAAATTGAAATGAAAAAATTAGGCCTTATTTTATTTAGTGTGTTGGCATTAAATTCATTTGCTGGTGTTTTAATTGTTGAAGGTAAGTTTCAAAATAAAAACATCTACATTCAAAATGCTTATGGCGGAACTAATGTTGGTTTTTGCGCAACAGAAATTAAAGTAAATGGGCAAATAACTACAGACGAGGTTAACTCCACAGCTTTTGAAATTGATTTAGCGGCAATGCATATTAAACCAGGCCAAAAAGTAACAATTGAAATTGAGCACAAATCTGATTGTATTCCAGTTGTGCTAAATCCAGAGGTTTTAAAACCACGCCCAACATTTGATATTTTAAATATGAATATTGGTGCTAATGGTATTTTAAAATGGACTGCTAAAAACGAAAACGGTTCATTGCCTTATGTTGTTGAGCAATTTAAGTGGAACAAATGGGTATACGTTGGCGAGGTAATTGGTGTAGGCACTCCTGATAATCACGATTATGCTTTCCAAGTAGCAATGCATAGTGGCGAAAATAAATACAGAGTTAAACAAGTTGGATTATCTGTTGCACCAAAATTATCATCTACTGTAATTATTAATTCACCTACTGAAAAGCCAAACTATATAGTATCTAAAGACGGTAACGCAATACAATATTCGAAAGAAACCTTTTTTGAAATTTATGATGCTTTTGGAACCATCGTAAAAAAAGGTTATGGCAGAGAAACAACTATTAATAATTTAAATAAAGGGAAATATTATTTATGTTTCGATAATCAAATTGCAGAGTTTGATAGAAAAAAATAAATTATTTTTTTGAATGAAATTAAAAGCAGCATTTATGCTGCTTTTTTTATGCTTTTTATTTCAGCTACTATTTTTTTTGTACGAGATAAAATACCAGAACTTTTTTCAGTTTGTAATACACGATGTAAGGTTATGTCAAGCTCATTTAATAATTCGGGATATACTTTGCTAATATTAAAAACAATTACCATCGAAAACATACGTATAGCAATAGCTTCTGTTGGATTATTTAAATACGAAAAACAATGATCTAACATAAACGTTTCGTGTTTTTTTGGTATGGCATAATTCTGAAATAAACGTAAAATGCCACGTTTAACGCCAACGTGTAAATCGTCGTGTTTTAAATGATTAATAAGTGTTGTATGAAAGGGAATAACTCTCTCATAAGATAAATCGGCACAATGTGATAAAGCCCACATAGCTCTGCTACTAAGTTTTTTATCAGGCATTAATGCCAACTTTAATAATTCGTTCTCTTTATGAGTATTTAAAATGTGTTGAGCAACTTCTTCCATTTTGAAATCAGTAAAATCCTCCATAAAAAAATACCGTAAGTTGTTGTAGCGTTCACTCATAACTTTACAACTATGCTACTTTTTTTGTTTTCACAAATAATAATCCCAGCATAGTTATGCCAGCGTTTATTATAATTAATTCATTACCAATTTCGTATGTGCTCATTGGTTTTACTATGTAATTGGCTAATACGTATGTTAACACAGGAGCGATAACACAAATAATGGGAACAATTTTATCGTTTAAATTAATTTTGGTAAACAGTCCTATCGTAAACAACCCAAGCAAAGGACCATAAGTATAACCTGCTAACATTAATATTGTATCGATAATAGCACGTTGATTTAATATATCAAATATTATAATCACGAGCCAAACTAATAATGCAAAGCCAATATGTATGTAGGTTCTTCGTTTTGATTTAGTGGCATCGGATAAGGTTGTGTTTTTGTCATATTCAAAAATATCCACGTATGTAGAAGTTGTTAAGGTTGTTAATACGCTATCGGCACTACTAAATGTAGCGGCTGTTAATCCTATAATGAAAATTAAGCCTGCAATAATACCTAAATGATTTAATGCCAAATTAGGGAATACTTTATCTGTAATTATTTTGCCTGTTTCTGAATTTATAGGAAGTGCAATACCTGATGTTTGATAATATTGATATAACAAAGCACCTAATGATAAAAAGCAAATATTTACAATAACCATGACTATGCTAAACCAAAAAATATTTTTTTGTGCTTCGCCTAACGATTTACAACTTAAATTTTTCTGCATCATGTTTTGATCAAGTCCTGTCATTGCAACAGCAATAAATACGCCGCCAATAAACTCTTTAAAAAAGAAGTTGGATTTATGATAGTCCCAAAAAAATGTTTGAGAATAATCTGATGCTAGTACATTTGAAACAGCCTGCCCAATTCCTATATCCATTTTACTAATAATAACGCCAATGGATAACACAACGCCAAGAACTAAAAATAAGGATTGAAAAGTATCCGTCCATACTAAAGTTTTAATACCACCTTTATAAGTATATAATAACATCAATGCTAAAATAACTGATACGCTTAACCAAAATGGCACGTGCACACTTTGTATCTGATCGAAAACAAAAAACTGAATAACACCCGCCGCTAAATACAAGCGCCCAGAAGCCCCTAAAACTCTGGATAATATAAAAAAGAAAGCACCGGTTTTTTGTGTATGCCGTCCAAAGCGAGTTTCTAAATACGTATAAATAGAAACCAAATTCATTTTATAATAAATGGGAAGTAATACTTTAGAAATAATAAAATACCCTACAAAATAACCCATTACCAATTGCAAGTATGAAAAATGCGCCGAGCCTACTTTGCCCGGAACAGAAATGTAGGTTACGCCACTTAAGGAGTCTCCAATCATACCAAAAGCTACAGCATACCAAGGTGATGCTTTATTTCCTAAAAAATAACTATCGGCAGTTGAGTTGCGAGAAGTGATATAAGCAATTAGTAATAAGCCACCAAAATAGAGGGCTATGCAAAGTATAATTAATGTAGGCGACATACTTTAAATGTAATTTTATAACGCACACATTTTTCGGTATAGTTTTTAGGTTTTAAAAACAGCTTCGTTAATATCTTTTTGGCTGTAAAAGTGCGGTGTTAGCTAGCGACAAACTATCTGAGAAAAGTTTACAAATAAGTATCTTTCTAATTGATTTTAATCCAAAAAATTACCCTACCTTTACGTACAGTTTACAAAAAACTGTATGTCAGCAAACACTAAATATATCTTTGTTACCGGTGGTGTAACATCTTCCCTCGGAAAAGGAATTATCGCAGCATCTCTAGCCAAATTACTACAGGCTCGTGGTTTCACGGTTACAATTCAAAAATTAGATCCTTATATTAATATTGATCCAGGCACGTTAAACCCTTATGAACATGGCGAATGTTATGTAACAGAGGATGGCGCCGAAACGGATTTAGATTTGGGACATTATGAGCGTTTTTTAAATGTTCCTACATCGCAGGCTAATAATGTAACTACTGGCCGTATTTATCAAGCTGTAATTGAAAAAGAACGTAAAGGTGAGTTTTTAGGTAAAACGGTACAGGTTATTCCACATATTACTGATGAAATTAAAAACAGAATTAAATTATTAGGTAAAACAGGACAGTTTCAGTTTGTAATTACTGAAATTGGCGGTACCGTTGGTGATATAGAATCGTTACCATACATAGAGGCTGTGCGCCAGTTAAAATGGGAATTAGGCGAAGATTGTACGGTTATTCATTTAACGTTATTGCCTTATTTAGCAACATCGGGCGAGTTAAAAACAAAGCCGACTCAGCACTCTGTAAAATTATTATTAGAGTACGGCGTTCAGCCTGATATTTTAGTTTGCCGTTCGGAGTACGAAATTAGTTCAGACATCCGTCGTAAAATAGCGTTATTCTGTAATGTGTCTCCTGATGCTGTTATTGAAGCCTTAGATGCCTCAACTATTTATGAAGTTCCATTATTAATGGAAAAAGAAAAATTAGATGAGATTGTCTTAAAAAAATTAAATGTTAATACAGCTACTGAAGTAAAATTAGATAAGTGGAAAAACTTTTTAAATAAATTCCATAATCCAAGTAAAGAAGTTACAATTGGTTTAGTTGGTAAATATGTTGAGTTAAAAGAAAGTTACAAATCAATTGCAGAAGCATTTATACATGCTGGTGCAGTTAACGATTGCAGAGTTAAAGTAGAGTGGATACATAGCGAAAGTTTAACCGACGAAAACGTAAAAGAAAAATTAAGTGGACTAAAAGGAATTTTAGTTGCACCAGGTTTCGGTAATCGTGGTATCGAAGGAAAAGTTTCAGCTATTAAATTTTCACGTGAAAATCATATTCCGTTTTTAGGAATTTGTTTAGGAATGCAATGTGCGGTTATTGAGTTTGCACGTAATGTGTTAGGATTAAAAGATGCACACAGTCGTGAGATGAATCCTGCAACGAGTGCACCTGTTATTGATTTATTAGAAGCACAAAAAACTATTTCGCACATGGGTGGTACCATGCGTTTAGGTTCATATCCTTGTCGTATTGTTGAAGGAACCTTAGCCTATAAAATTTATGGCAAAACTGAAATTAATGAACGTCACCGCCATCGTTACGAATTTAATAATGAGTACACGAAATTATTTAAGGATGCAGGAATGGTTTTATCAGGATTAAATCCTGGCGCTGAGTTAGCTGAAATTGTTGAGATTCCAACACATCCATTTTTTATTGGCGTGCAGTTTCATCCCGAATATAAAAGTACAGTAGAAAATCCACATCCATTATTTGTGAGTTTTGTTGAAGCAAGTTTAAAAGCATAATTAAGTACTTTAATGGTTAACGATTATCGCGAGGGAGAGTTATTGCTGATTAACAAGCCTTACACTTGGTCTTCTTTTCATGCCGTTAATAAATTAAAGCATGCTTTAAAACATCATCCCTCTTTATTATTGGATGGAAAACATGTGCATTTAAAAATTGGACATGCAGGTACACTCGATCCTTTAGCTACCGGTTTATTAATTATTTGTACGGGAAAAAAAACCAAAACTTTAGAGCAATTTCAAAGCCTGCCTAAAGAGTATACGGGTACTTTTTTTATTGGAGCAACTACACCTTGTTACGATAAAGAAAAAGAAGTTGACCAAACATTTGAAACACTGCACATCACTAACGAATTAATTTACGATACTGCTAAATCTTTTATAGGCAAGCAAGAACAAGTGCCGCCTATGTTTAGTGCTGTTAAAGTAGATGGTAAACGCATGTATAAGTTAGCACGTGTTGGCGAAGAAATAGAATTAAAAGCTCGCCCTATAGAAATTATAGATTTTGAAATTACTCGTATTGAGTTGCCATTTGTTGATTTTAGAATTGCTTGCACCAAAGGAACATATATTCGTAGCATAGCTCGCGATTTTGGTTTAGTTTTAAATTCAGGCGCTTATTTAGATACTCTGTGTCGTACTAAAATAGGCGACTTTAGTATAGAAAACTCGAAAACTCCCGAAGAGTTTATTAAACAAATTATTTAGAAACCGCCTACATTTTTTCTGCTGAAAACTTAGAACTAACGACTTTAAGCAATTGGATTTACAAAAACATAATCAACAAGCGAAGGCTCTTAAAAAAGAGAATCGGATTTTTTTTGATAAACTCAAACGTACAAAGCCTAAGCAATTAGATGATAAATTTCATGAGTTAAACGATGAGGTTTTTGAAAAGATAGATTGTTTAACTTGTGCTAATTGTTGCAAAACAACATCTCCCATTTTTTATAATAAAGATATAGAGCGTTTGGCTAAACATTTACGTATGAAGCCAGGTGACTTTATTGAAAAATATTTGCGTATAGATGAGGATAAGGATTATGTTTTAAAACAATCGCCTTGTACATTTTTAGGAGTCGATAATTATTGTTCCGTTTATGATGCTCGCCCAACTGCCTGTCGCGAATACCCTCACACCGATAGAAAAAAGATGGAGCAGTTGTTAGACTTAACCTTTAATAATACGCTTGTTTGCCCCGCTGTATTAGAAATTACAGAACGCTTAAAGAAAATTATTTAACTTTTTTAGAGAATGTTTTTATTAACCACGTCATTGCGAACGAAGTGAAGCAATCTCAAACTTTATATTAAATTATTTTATTGTCTTATCTCGCTATTACTAATAAGCAAAGCGTATATTAATTTGATTTTATGCCGATTCTATATATACCAATTTTGTTAAATTCTATTACTTTATTGAACTGAAAATCCCAAATAGAAAAATCAACTGTACCTATATAAGATTTAATATTGTTAAGTGTTAATTTTTTATCAATTTCAAAAGATTCCTGCCTATTTATCGCAACATACAGTTGGTCACTTATCAAAAAATTTTGAATAATTTTTATTATATTATCTATATTGTTTTGCGTGTCAATGTATACCCATTCACTATCAGTGCTATTTTTCGGTTTCACCCAAGCTATATTCTGAATGTATGTTTTAGCGCTTTCATATATAATTCTAGAATCCATTTATCTAAGCCAACTGTTTTTGTTTCCCAAACTCTAAAATATTATCAATAAAATTATAAGGTTTGTAACCATTAATTGCAGCCTGATGATAAATACAAGTTGCAGGAGTCATACCAGGTAAAGAGTTTACTTCAATAAAAATAACATCTACTTTTGTAGCATCAAAAATTCTCACAAAGGCATCTATACGACAATAACCAACCACATTTAAAACTTTAGCAGCAGCACCAAGTGTTTCTTTTACTTTGTTAGAGATAAGTTGGCGTTCCGTTTCATCTCTTGAGTAGCGTGCTGGCGTTATGTTTTGTCCTTGTCCTGCTAAAAACTTTTCTTCTAAACTTAAAATTTCCCCACTGGCTAAGGCTTCAGAAGCTTCAAATACTTCGTATTCTATTTCGCCTTTGGTATTTAATTTTGTAAGCATACCACCGGTAATTTCTAAAAAATGTTTGGCTCCGTGTTTGCTAATTAATTCCTCAACTAATAGCACTTGTTTTTGCGGAAACTCTTCTTTGTCTTTTATATGTAATACGTCTGCGGCTTTTGCATCAAGCGCTTCAGAGGTTCTAAAAATTAAAGTAGCAAAGGCTTCAAACTCTTCAAAGCTTTTAATCATTTTCACAGCACTGCTACAGCCATCATCTACAGGCTTTGCAATTAAAGGATAAACATATTCTGTTTGTAGTTTTTGTTTTAAAGAGTCTTTATTATTTTTCCAATCGTTAGCCGTAATTAAACAATGCTTAGCAGCCAAAAACCCGTGTTGCATTAATAACTCGTTGGTTTTAAATTTATCGATGGTAATTGATGAACTTTCTTTACCCGAACCATTGTAAGTTAACCCAACAGCCTCTAATTTTTCTTGTATAGCGCCATCTTCACCTGGTCGGCCATGCAAGGCTATAAACACTTGTTTTACTTCTTCTGCTAAATTGCTATACGATAGTTGTTTGGGTGCATTTAAATTATTCGGCGAACCGTATTTATCGGTGATGGTTTTGCATTCAGCAATAATGTGTTTAATAACAGGATGAATTTTCCAGTTATTAATTTTATCTTTTATATCATCCGCATTATCTTTTAATAAAGCATTGATAGGAATTTGATACATTAAATGATTGTCGTTATCACCCGTTAAAAATACCGGAATAGGAGCATACTTTTCAGACGAAGCTAATTTTTCAAAAATATTTCGCCCGCTTTCTACTGATATATGGCGCTCTGATGAGTACCCACCTAAAACTACAGCTACAGGGATTTTATTATTGATGGCATTTTTTTCGTTATCTAAAAAGACATCTAACTTTTGTAATAACGGTTCGTAGATATGCGCACCTTTACTGTTTTTGATACGCTTACTTAAAGATGTACGAATAATGTATGTTAAAAATTGAGAAGGTGTTAAACCAATTTCAGCTGCCTGATGAAAGAAGAAAGAGGATGGCATCATACCTGAAGTAGTATTCGGGTCATTTAAAAATACTTTACCATCAGTGCTTAAAAACCCATCGATACGGGCATATACATCAAAGCATAATTCAGAAAATAAACGTTCGCATTCTTTACGAATGGCGTTTATATGTTCATCCGTTGTTTCTATTGGTGTAATTTTGCGAGATAAGCCTGGTAAATATTTACTACGATAATCGAATAATTCTTTTCCTTTTCTGATTTCTGTTGGTGGTAAGGCAATGGCTTTATTGTTGGAGTCTGTATCTTCTAATACAATACACGAAAACTCTTTTCCTTCAATAAATCCTTCAATAATCACAGTACTTTCACCATCTAAAGCTTCTAATACAAAGCCTTCTGTTTTATCACAATTATTATTGATAAAAGAAATTAATTCGTATTGATTGTAAAAAATTTCGTGTTCAGTATCCTTAGTGG
Source organism: Bacteroidota bacterium (assembly GCA_043719555.1). Taxonomy (GTDB): domain Bacteria; phylum Bacteroidota; class Bacteroidia; order B-17B0; family Aurantibacillaceae; genus UBA4416. Next base: position 21,004 of record JAYSTR010000170.1, read on the forward strand.
TATTTAAATTTGCTAACCCTAAATCAATTTTGATAGGCATACCGATACCTTCGCGGATATCGGATAAGGTACGAATGTATTCTATTTGTGCTTTTTCAGATAATTTTTTCCATTCGGTAGAATCTAACCATTTAGTAAAAAAGGCTTTCTCTACGGCCGACATAAAATGGTAATTACTATCTTCATTAAAAATAGAAATTCCAATTGATGAACCCTGATTAGCAGGCTTAATCACCATCGGAAAACCTATCTCGTTTTTTGCTTTTTCCCAAACACCTTTTACATTCCCACTAATCCAGTCGTTTCTATCAATCGTAAAATATTTTGGA
>JAYSTR010000018.1:0-5877 GCA_043719555.1 Bacteroidota bacterium
GAGGGTCGAGGGTTCGAGCCCCTTCATTTACCCCACTTTTTAAAAGACTGTCTTTTTAGACAGTCTTTTTTATTTACTAGTAAACTCATACTAAATTTAAATCAAATAGTTACCTTTAGCCTATGCCGAGGTATTTTATTCAATTAGCATATAATGGCACCAACTATCACGGTTGGCAGGTGCAGGATAATACTACACAAACCATTCAGCAGATTTTACAGGATAAACTATCTATTATATTAAATCAAAAAATTGAATTAGTAGGTTGTGGCCGCACAGATACTGGTGTTCATGCAAAAGATTATTATGCACATTTTGATACTGACATTAAAGCTTTGCATTCATCAGAAGGTAATTATGTATTTAAATTCAATAAAATATTACCAAAAGACATTGCTATTAAATCTATTTTTTTAGTAAAGGATGATGCAAGCTCACGATTCGCGGCTGAAAGCAGGACGTATGATTATTTTATACATCGCCATAAAAATCCTTTTTTAAATGAAGGTTCTTTATATGTGTTTGGGAATTTAAATATGGAGTTGATGAATGAGGCCGCAGCTCATTTATGCTCAGTAACTGATTTTACAAGTTTTAGCAAAGTAAATACACAAACATTTACAAATAATTGCACTGTTACTGTTGCGCAATGGATAAAATTATCTGATGATGAATTTGTATTTAAAATTACAGCAAATCGTTTTTTGCGAAATATGGTTCGCGCTATAGTTGGTACGTTGTTAGAAGTAGGTAAAGGGAAAATTACACTTGCAGAATTTAAAGCCATTGTAGCTAACAAAAATCGTTCAGATGCAGGAACATCAGCACCAGCACACGCTTTGTATTTAGTAGATATTTACTATCCAAAAACTATTTTCAGTGAGCAGTAATCCTACCACATCTAAATTTAGCTTTGCTTTACTCAAACGAATATTATCGTACAGTAAACCTTATAAAAAATTATTTGCATTTACAATTATTATTACGCTTACGTTATCATCGTTAGCTATTGTTCGTCCCTTATTAATTAATAAAACACTAAATACGATTGGCATTGATAATCCCCTTGAAGCTGGATTTTTAAATTCAGTAGATAAATTAAACTTTATTAATCATATGGGATTATTACTTGTTGGTGTATTATTATTAGAAGCCTTATTGCAATTTACAAATATTTATATCACAAATTTATTAGGACAAAATATAGTAAAAGACTTACGGTTACAGGTTTATACGCACATTCTTAAATTAAAAAATACGTACTTCGATAATACTCCAGTAGGGACTATAGTTACAAGATCAGTATCTGATATTGAAAGCTTAAGTGATGTGTTTTCACAAGGTTTTATTGTCATTTGTGGAGATATTTTAATGTTGATTATTTTTGTTACCGCAATGCTTTTAAAAAACTGGGCCATTGCTTTAGTAACCTTAAGTACAATTCCGTTATTATTAATAGCAACCAATCTATTTAAAAATGGAGTTAAAAAAACATTTAATGATGTGCGAAATGTCGTATCAGCTCTCAATACCTTTACAAATGAGCATATCACAGGAATGCGTATCGTGCAATTATTTAATAGAGAAGGTATAGAATACGAAAAATTTAAAGAGATTAATAAAAAACATCAGGATGCTAATATTCGTTCGATATGGTATTACTCAGTTTTTTTTCCAGTAGTCGAAATTTTGTCTGCTGTTTCAATAGCTTTGTTTGTATGGTTTGCAGGACTTAAGGCTAATAGTTATAATTTACAATTAGGTGACATTACTTTTTTTATCATGATGATCAATATGGTTTTTCGCCCTATACGAATGTTGGCTGATAGATTAAATACCTTGCAAATGGGTATTGTATCATCTGAGCGTGTTTTTAAAGTATTAGATACAGATGAAATTATTTTAGATAACGGCAATGTATCAGCAAAAAAATTAAAAGGAAAAGTAGAATTCAAAAATGTTTGGTTTGCTTATAAAGCCGAAGAATACGTATTGAAAAATGTATCATTTACAATAGCGGCTGGCGAAACAGTTGCTATTATTGGCGCTACAGGCGCAGGTAAATCTAGTGTTATTAATTTATTGAGCAGATTTTACGAAATAAATAAAGGTCAGTTACTGATTGATGATGTTGAGGTTTCGCTTTACAAATTAGATGAGTTGCGCCAATCTATTGGTGTTGTATTGCAGGATGTGTTTTTATTTAACGATACTATTTTAAATAACATTACGCTGCATAACGAATTAATTTCCGAGGCAGATGTTATTTCGGCCGCAAAAAAAATAGGAATACATGAGTTTTTATCAGAATTGCCACAGGGTTATCATTATAATGTAAAAGAAGGTGGCGCTATGTTATCTGCTGGGCAACGGCAATTAGTGGCCTTTGTGAGAGCTTATGTGTATAATCCGCCAATTTTTATATTAGATGAAGCTACATCATCTATAGATTTGGAAACTGAAAAATTAATTCAAAAGGCATCTATTGAATTGGCAAAAAATAGAACTTCCATAATCATTGCACATCGGTTATCAACAATCCATCACGCTCATAAAATCATTGTATTAAATAAAGGCGAAATCATTGAACAAGGTTTATCTATAGATTTAAGTAATAAGGTTGATGGTATTTATAAAAAAATGATGGATTTAGCCGAATAGTGCAAGATTTAACATTTTCATCTGATTTTAGGTTTTATATGTAACTTTTTTTTTATAAGTTTATCTAAACAAAAATCCCGTATGAAAAAAATACTATTGTTAATTTTAACCGCATTCTCTTTTCAGTCTTTCGCGAATTCTTTTTCAGAGTTATTAGTCAAAAATCCTTATGATGCTGCTTTTCGAAAAGCCTATAGTTTAAATGCAACTATACCTAAAGGAGTTTTAGAAGCGATATCGTTTACACAAACTCGTTTTGCACATTTAAATGATGCTCAGGAGCCAAGTTGTATTGCTTATCCAAAAGCATTTGGCGTAATGGGTTTAACTGAAGATGGGAAAGGGTATTTTCGAAATAATTTAATTTCTGTTGCTCAAGTATCGGGTTATAGTGTTGATGCTATCAAGGCAAATCCTGAAATAAGTATTTTGGCATATGCTAAGGCTTTTGCTACACTTCAGCAAGAACAAGGTATAACAGGCGATAAGTTAGAAGATTATAAATCTGTTTTTATAGCTTTAAGCGAATTGCCTATAGTAAATGATTTAGAAAATGATTTTGTATTGAATGCGCATTTATACCAATTATATTGGTTTTTAGCACAAGGTGATTTTCAAGATTTTTATGGCTTCCCAGATTATCATATTAATTTAAAGCAATTATTTGGGTCTAATTATTCGGTATTAAGTTCATCAAAAGTAATTGTGTCAGCTACACAAATTAATTCTAATTCAGGGGCAAGTTATAAATCATCTGGTTTGTTAAGCATTGCCTCTGTTGATTATGGACCCGCTCTATCTAATTTCACAACTTGCAATTATAGTTCTCGCAGTGGCACGGCTATTACAATGGTTGCCATACATGATGTAGAAGGTTCATACGCAGGCTGTATTTCTTGGTTTAAAAATTGCAGTGCAAGCGCATCAGCACACTACGTTATTCGCAGTAGTGATGGTCAAGTAACTCAAATGGTTTTAGAGAGCGATAAAGCTTGGCATATTGGCTCAGAAAATCCTTATACTTTAGGAATTGAACACGAAGGTTATAATAACTCAGCAAGTTGGTACACAACAGCTATGCTAATGAGCAGTGCTGATCTGGTTCGAGATATGTGCACTGATCATTCAATTAATCCATTACGTTGTTATTATGGACCAGGTTGTAGCGGAACTACTCAACAGTGTTTGCAAGGAACTTGTGTTAAAATTAAAGGACATCAAATGTTTCCTAATCAAACTCACAACGACCCTGGGCCATATTGGAATTGGGATAAATTTTATAAGTATTTAAATAACGCACCTGTTATCACTACAGTTACAGCAGTAGCTGGTAATTTTTATGATAGTGGTGGAGCCGCTGCAAATTACACAGACGATGAGCGAAAGTTATGGTTATTTAAACCAGCTGGAGCAACATCTATCAGCATGAATTTTACTGCCTTTGATGTTGAAAATAAATTCGATTATTTATTTATTTATGATGGAAGCACAGTAAATTCTCCATTGATAGGTAAATACACAAGTACAGTTTCACCTGGAAATATTAATTCTACAGGCTCAAGCTTATTGTTTGAATTTAGAAGCGATTGCGCTACAATTAAAAGTGGCTGGGCTGCAACCTATACTACAAATGCTGTGGTTACGCAAACTACAGTATCTGTTGATACAATTGTACCTACAACCGTAATTTCAAGTATCACATCTTGGAAGACAGGAAACTTTACTACAAGTTTTTCAGATGCTGATAATGTAGGAGGTTCTGGTTTAGAAAAAAGCTATTATCAAGTATTAGATTTTGATGGATCTGAATGGCGTGGTAATTATACACATGGCTTTTTTTCAGATAATTTTGATGTAGCTATTCATCCCGAATGGACACAAGGTGCGGGCACATGGACTATTACAAACAACGCTTTGCAACAAACATTAGAAACTACAGCAACAGCCTCTAACACTAGCGTATACGCCGCATTAACTCAAACCTTATCTAATCGTTATTTATATAATTTTAAAGGAAAAATTGATGGTACAGGAACCAATCGTCGTGCGGGTTTTCATTTTTTTATAGATAATCCAACATTACCAAACAGAGGTAATTCATACTTTGTTTATTTTAGATTAGATGTGCCTAAGGTTCAGATTTACAAAACGGTAAATGATGTGTTTTATTTAAAAGCAGATTCAGCTAACGTATCTATTAACGCGGGGCAATGGTACGACTACAAAGTTATTTTTGATAGGACAACAGGAAAAATAACAGTTTATAAAGACAATACTTTAGTTGCAACTTGGACAGATAATACGCCTTTAGTTGCTGGCGATGTAGCACCTTTAACGAACGGAAGTTTTATTTCCTTTAGAAGTGGAGATTGTAAATGGAGTTTAGATGAAATTAAAGTTTATCGCTCTCGTATTGCTACATCTGCAACAGTTACAGTTGGTAGCGGTAATGCTTACGATGCTCGTTATCAAAATCCAAGCCCTACACAAAATGCTTGTAAAGTAAAATCAATTGTGAATGATGTAGCAGGAAATTTATCAGCAATAGATTATGAAGATATTAATATTGATTGGACTGCACCAAGCAATATATCTTTGGCCAGAGATGGGAAAGCAGTTGATATAAATACAGTTACTTTAAGCGATTCATTATCTGCTAACTGGAATTCATCAACAGATCCAAACTCTGCTATAGCGCGTTACTGGTACTCAATAGGAACAACTCCTGGCGCAACTAATACTCAAACATGGACAAGTAACTGGGGCGATACCACTGTTACAGCCCATGGCTTAACTTTAGCTGTTGGGACAAAATATTATTTTAATGTAAAATCAGAAAATGGAGCTGGTTTATATAGTGCTGTAATTAGTACAAATGGACAAACAGTTGTAGCTATTGCTACAGGCGTAAAAGAGTTAACCGAAAGTAATTTGGTGAGTATTTATCCAAATCCGTTTAACCAAACTTTTGTAGTTAGCTTAGATTTAAAAAATGATACAGAAGTTGAGATGACATTAATAGATGCTTTAGGAAGAGAAATAGTAGTTGAAACAAGTAAAGAAAGTAAAGGCAATTATACAAAAACGATTAATGCAAACACTTTAGGCTTGGCAAATGGCGTTTACTGGGTAAAAATTAAGGCTAATGAGCAAGAGTTTTGTAAAAAAATCATTAAACAGTAAAGTTTTTTCAAAAAAATGAATTTATTTTTTGCA
>JAYSTR010000171.1:0-21167 GCA_043719555.1 Bacteroidota bacterium
TTTATGATTTTTCTTATCCAAAATAGTTTGAGTTGTGGTTGAGTCAGACATAACCAAACCTTTTTCGGTATCGGAATATTGAACATAAAATGGTTCGTGTTTTTTTGAACTACGGCATTTTAAATAAGCCACTTTTAATAAATCGGTATTATGGTTTTGTGCGTCTTTCTCAAAACCAATTTGAATAACAGTACTGGCTTTGTTTAATATTTCAGTTCCTAAATGCCCTCTTGCTTTATCAGCACTTCCAGGATTTTCATGTATCAAACATAAAAACGTTACATCGTAACGGTTGATGGTTTGATTCATCATATCAATTAATTTCATACTATCCTTAGTATCATTGAAATTAAAGATGCAATCTGTGATAACGTCCAGGATAATAAAGATATGAATAGGGAACTTTTTACGAGCGTGTTCTAAATAAATATTAAGCATATCAAAACGATCTTCCCTGCCAAATTCCAATAATGAAATATAATCGAAGCCGTAAGGCTCTTCGCTTATGTCATATCCTGCTTTTAACTGTATTTGCTGCAAGGAATAAGGTAATTGTTCGCTCAAATTTCGTTCGGTATCAACATAGCAAATAGCATAGCGTGTGAGCAAATTGGTTTTAAAGCCAAGTAAATCATTATGGCAATCTGTTTTCTTTAGCAATGAGGCGCAAATGGTTTCGGCAAGGCGTGACTTATGCACGCCTGCCTTACCTTGTATAACATTGATAGTTTTAGGAAAGAAAACAGGGTTTTCTTTTTGCCAAACGATGGGTTGAGAAAATGAAATTGGTTTGCATTTATTTTCAGCAATTTTGCGTTGCGAAGCCAAGAGTTGTTCCAATTTATGTTTAGGAGTTTCAATACTCGGCAAAGCCGAGCTTGAAACTCCGTTGTGATTTTGTGGTGCCGGGATGTCGAACATAGTTTAGTTTTTAGAATTATCTATTAATTTATCGGGGTGGCCAGATTCGAACTGACGGCCTCTATTTTAGATTATTGATAATAAGACAATGCCATGAAATACACTTTTATTTGTCCGTTCTCGAAACGAACCGTTGCTGACCAATCTTTAGGCGCTTTGTTTTGCATATTTGTTTCTTGTTGAATGCAGCTTTCTAAACCCATGATCATCATTTTGTAGTTGCTTTCATCTAAGCGAATAAACAGTTCAGAGAAATAAGCGTAGCGTAATTTATCGAGCTGTAATTTTTCAAATAATTTATTTACTTGATTTTTATCGGCGTTACTGTCGTTAAAAATTTTCTTGTAATAATTTACATTGCTTTCTAAAGCTTTTACATCACGACTGAGAATTGCAGAAACTTGTTGAAGCAATTCAGACCAAGTAAGGTCGTGTAGGGTGTCTTTATATGTTTCCATTGTTTTTAAAGGGATAAAGGTGTTCGCTTGCTATATAATTTTTGAAATACACAGAAGAAGCAAGCTCGGTTCTGTATATTTTTCCATGGTTCGCCTCCTTACTTTTTAAATGCTTTTACATAATGTTTTTGCATCAACTCTTCTATATCAGATAGTTTGTAATAGATTTTGTTGCCAACTTGAGAGAAAGATATTTTGCCTTCATCTCTCCAGGTTTGTGCGGTACGTTTTGAGATTTTCATTAAGAGTAAAAACTCTTGATTGTCTAAGTAAGTATCTGATGGTTTTTTACTATCAGAAATTACTTTGTTTTTAATTTCCTCAATTGAGGCTGATAAACTGTTGAATTGTTCTTTTGATAAGATTACTGCTTCCATTTTCTTTTTGGTTTTTAAGATTATGGAGCAAATGTGCGCAGATGAGAAAAGTCTATTGGTCTCTGTAGGACCACTTTAGGACTTTTTACTTTGGTATGTTTTTGATTTTCAGATTGATTCTTTTTTCAGAGGTTGGTCTTTTTTCGGGACGCGAAGTATTGAGAATTGTTTTTACTGTATTTAAACTTAATGAATTTCCATTTTTATCTATGAAACTATCAGTAATAAATTGTGCTAACTCATTAAAGCCAGCATTTAATAAGGGTTTTCCATCAATCGTAATTTCTTTTGTGAGTTGAAAAAACACATCAACAAAAATATTTGTTTGGCAATTAAATTGGAAAAGCCCTACAGAAGTCTTACTAATTTCCGTAGGACTTTTTGAGTTTTTTGTAGGACTTTTAGGACTTTTAGGACTTTTTTCTTCCTGATTATCAACGACTTTTGTTTTTTTAGATAGTTTTTGTTGAGACTTAATTAAGTCTAATTCTAAATTTATTTTTTCATCAAAGGGGGTTTCGTTTACATCAATTATTTTAGGCTTGTTTTGTAAATAATCGGTCTTGGCTTCCATTAAACAGGAAACCTTTTCTTCGTATGTGTACTGTTTGATATCAGTTTTTAATTTAACGAAGTTAAATTTAGAATCCGGTGCTTGTTTCTTCTGCTCTATGGTATCACGCATTACTTCAATAATCATTAATGCTTTCTCAAATTTAATTATTTGGTCTTTTGTAGTAAATAGATCCCTGTTTAAATCAATCAACTTTTCTAATTTATTCAGCCAAACAATAGGATCATTCATCTTCTCGCATTGATACTGAATGAAAGGCTTTATTTTAGATTTAGGTATTGTAAATAGTTTATGTAACAAACATTTACAATACTGTTCTTTATTGAATTTGCTTTTATTAAGGAAATTGGATGTTTGACCATCTTCAAACACAACAATATCATATTCCCCACCATCAAATTGGGCTATATCTAAAACAGGATGCTCGACAAATGGCGAAACATTAACAAAGGTGTACATAACAAAAGATTATAAATCGTAAAACGAATTTAATGCAATTGAAAGAATAAAAATGTTAATGTGTATAAATATAGCATTATATTGCTATATTTTGTAGCAATTTGTTAATAAAATTAATCATTAAAAACATCCATTGCTTTATCAAGTTCCTCGTTCACAATTTTAGCGTAAATCTGAGTTTCTTTAATTGCAGCGTGCCCCATTAATTTAGACACTTTATCAATACTTATGCCTTTACGCAAGGCTCTAGTTGCCCAAGTATGACGACTAATATGAAAGCTTAAAGGCTTACCTACTTTTACTTTTTCAGCAATTGTTTTTAGATTTTTATTAATGTATGCTGTGGCTTTTGAAATTTCGTTATCTAATAATACTAAGTCAGTTTCCTTTAATCCATTAGGAAGCATCGGGAAAATGTAATTTTCTTTTACTATTTTTTCAGTTTTATATTTTTCAAGGATTTCATTTGCTTTGCTTGGTAGCTTTATTGATAACTGACCACCAGTTTTTTTAATAGTTAAATTAATATGGGTGTTATCAATGTTTTTCCATTTCAATTTTAGAACATCCGAAACTCTTAATCCTCCTGTATAAGCTGCAAAAACAAACATATCACGATGTAATTCTAATTTCAAACCACTACTACAATCGGCTTCTACAATTTTGGTTAATTCGTCCTCAGTTAGATACGAACGTTGAGTTTTCTCCGTTTTTATTTTGTATTTATTAAAAGGATAAAACTTGCTATCTAAAACATCACTATTTATTGCTTCGTTAAATAATTGTCTAAAATATTTCAAATTAGAATGAATCGTATTTGTTTTATTTTCAAGCTTAACGCGTAAATGTTTTTCATATTTACCAAGAAATTCGGGAGTTATTTCTTGAAAAGTAATTCCAGATCCTTCTAGGTGGTTTTTCAATTTTTCGATAACTGCCTGGCAACGGTCGTGTGTTGCAATTTGCCCTTGTCTCTTATATTTATCTAAAGATTCTTTCGCATAGGCTAAAAAATCTAATGGCTTTTTGCCGTAAATATCTTCCTTTAACTGGCGACTTGTTAGTGATTTGGCAATAGTTTCGTTTTCCAACACTTGGTCCTGCAACTCTGCAAATTTGTTTGAAATCAAGGAATTCATATGACTTGAATTCTTGTGAGTGGCTTTAACGCGTTTGTTTTTGTCATCCCAATGTTTAGAATTTAACATTATCCCGGTAGAAACTTTAGTCAATTTTCTATCTTTAATTATGAAGAAATTAATAGGAGCCTCACCCTTTTTATTAATTCTATCATCTCTGAAAACTATTGATACTGAAGCCATAATGTGATTTTAAAAGATAGGATAAAAATAAGGAAAATTGGTGAATGTGGGAAACATTGTGGGAAACATTTGCTACTTTTTAATAAAATATTTATTTTACAAAATAAAGCAAATGACACTAAACATTAGTAAAATAGGCTTATTCAGAGGTAACTTGGAATTTATTAACGTCGTAAAAGTGCTACAGGTGGGAGCACGGTTAAAAACCCTAAACCCTTTACTAGCAATAGTTTAGGGTTTTTTTATTATCGTTAATTCCCTTCATATTCCCCACGATGTAACAAAACGAAATAATTTACACTGAAAACAAATACCTATTTGTTAAAACCACCCGCAAATAGTTGGGCATTAAGTATGTTTTTGTAACTTTCCATAAACATACTTTTTTATGAAAAAACTATTTACTGTACTTTTTATACTTATCTCAGTCTTGTTATTTTCTCAAAACCAACCCACTATAAAAACAGCCACAGTTGTTTGTAATTTAACTTACGAAAGAACCCTTGCTGGTTTTGATGTATACATTCATAATCCATCAGGCGCAACTATGTACAAAGCAAAAATGTATATTGATGCTGATGGAAGTCCACGCGCATATGGCCCAAATAATAGTGGTTTAGATTGGACTGCTAATGCCGGGTATCCAGGCAATTGGTGGGCATTGGTTTGTGATGCAAGTGGTAACCCCATTCTTCAAACAGCATCAAATCCCTACCCTGGTATGTATGTTTGCGCCACGTCATTGGTTAATTCTCAATATGGTCTATCAAATCCACTCCGTTATGTCAATTCCGAAACAGTACCATATATCGCTATGCCTACCAATGTTCTAGCTTCGGGCGGCATACATGTGGGCGATGTAGCCTATGTATATAATACTGTAACTGGTCAATCGTGTTTTGCTATTTATGCCGATGCTGGTAATACAACGAGTATTGGCGAAGCATCAATACTTACAGCAAGTTTAGTGGGTGTAAATCCAAATGTAAAAACAGGTGGTACTTCCGCAGGAATTATTGATTATGTGGTGTTTCCTAATTCAGGTTTTGGGCAAGGAAAAATACCAACCATTGCACAAATTGACAGTATGGGAAATGCTCAATTAGCAGCTAATGGAGGAACATTAATTACAACTTGTTTAAGTGCACCTATTGATAACTTAGCGCCTACAACAGTAATTACAACTCCTGCTGTTTGGGATACAACCAGTTTTGTGGCAACGTTTACTGATACAGATAACAGTGGTGGAAGTGGTGTAGAGAAAAGTTTTTATCAAGTAAGTGATTTTAATGGAACTGAATGGAGAGCAAATAATACACGAGGCTTTTTTAATGATGATTTTAATGGGCCGACTATCCACTCTGATTGGATTCAGAAAACAGGAACATGGAATATCACTGCAGGCGTGTTGCAACAAACTGATGAATCAAATTCTAATACGAATTTATATGCGCCATTAACGCAAACTACTGTATCTAATCGCTTTTTATATAATTGGACAGGAACGATGAGTGGATCAGGAACTAACCGACGCGCTGGTTTCCATTTCTTTTGCGATAAACCAGATTCAACAGAACGAAACAATTCTTACTTCGTTTATTTTAGATTGGATAACGATCGTATTCAAATTTATAAAGTCGTAAATAATTCGTGGGGAACTGGTCCTGTAGAAAACGTGGCCTTTGATTTTAATGCCAATCTGGGATATGATTATAAAGTAGCTTATGATAGAACCACTGGTAATATTAAAGTTTATGTTGACAATGTATTATCTGCTGAGTGGACTGATTCATCACCAATCAATACTGGCACACACGTCTCTTTTAGAAGTGGAAATTGTATTTACAAAGTAGATAATTTTAAAGCCTATCGTTCACGCAATGCAACTGCTACAATTTTTACAGGAGCAGCTGCATCAAACTATATTCGTTTTCAAAACCCAAATCCTTCAACACCTTCAGGTAAAATAAATACTATTATTACGGATGCGGCTGGCAATTTAAGTACAGTAGTTACAAAAACCATTAATGTAGATTGGACAAACCCTATAAACTCTTCCACCTTAAACGATGGCACAACAACTGATATAGATACAACTACAAATGGCACTCAACTGCAAGCAAATTGGACAAACGCTACAGATGTGAACTCTAACATCAGCAACTATTATTATGCCATTGGCACAACCGTTGGGGGCACAGATATAAAACCATGGACCAGTGTATCAGCAACAACTACATCGGTTACAGTAACAGGATTATCATTAGTAGCTATGCAAAAATATTTTGTGAGCATACAATCACAAAACTTTGCCGGTATGAAATCATCTGTATTAATTTCGGACGGACAAGTATACAAAGCCAGTGTAGCAACTGGCATTAATAAATTCGCAACGCCATTAGATAACATCAAATTATTCCCCAATCCGAACAATGGTATTTTTGAAATATCAAATCCTAATTACTTAACTCAAAAAAACACGTTAACGCTAATGAATGCTTTAGGGAAAAACATCTTAACCCTTAATTTAACCGAAGAAAAAGAATCTATTAATATCCAAAATTATGCGGAAGGCATTTATTTTGCTATTATTACAAACGGGCAAACCCAACAAACTAAAAAAATTATTGTAACCAAATAACTGTTCTATGAAAACCTATTTACTATATCTATTCATCTTTGTTTCATCCATTATAAAATCTCAAAGCTTAATTATTAATGAGGTTTCTAATGGACCTTCTGGTTCTGCAAAAGAGTATATTGAATTAGTCGTGGTAGGCACATCTACAAGCAGCAATTGTACTAACCCTTGTGTGGATTTAAGAGGAATGATCATTGATGACAATAGTGATTACCATGGGCCTTCAGGAAATGCAACTGGTGCCATACGTTTCTCTCCGAGTGCTGTTACTTGGTCGTGTGTTCCTTTAGGCACTATTATTTTAATTTATAATGATATAGATAAAAATGTCTCCATCCCTGCCAACGATTTATCTTTAACGGATGGAAATTGTAGAATGATAATTCCAGCAAGCAGTACTTTATTTCAAAAAAACACAACCGATTTTGGCAATAACTTATGTTTTTCTCCTGCAAGTGCATGGACAACAAGTGGTGATTGGCCATTGCATTTAGCCTTAGCAAATGGAGGAGATTGTATGAGAATTTTATCACCAAGTGGATGTGAGTTATCATCCGTTTGTTATGGCACAGCTAATTTAAACCAAAATATTTATTTTGCAGGAAGTGGTCAGGAAATGGTTTATTATTTTAATAATGGCAATCCAACACTTCAGGCAAACTGGTCAACTGGCACCGCCTCTGTATCTCCTGGCAATCAAACACCTGGCTCAGCAAACAATGCATTAAATGCCGCCTACATTGCTCAGTATAACAACAACTGTTCTCCTTTCACAACCCTTTCTGTGTCATCAGTAACTACAACTAATGTAAATTGTGGTGCTTGTAATGGCACGGCAAGTGTTACAGCATCTGGTTCTACAGGTGTATACACTTACACTTGGGTAAACTCTAGTAACACACCAATAGGACAAAATACAAGTTTTGCATCGAACTTATGTGCGGGTGTTTATAGTGTAATCGTTCGATCTAGTTTAGGTTGTACGGTTGTAACATCGGCCACTATTTCAAGTAATAATTCAAATACCTTAACCATCAATTCAGCCAACGAAACCTGTGGTAATTGTAATGGTTCGGCTAGTGTAACTGTAAATGGGGCAACTGCAACTTATACTTATAGTTGGATTGACTCAAATAACTTACCCATCAATCAAACAACGGATGTTGCCACCAATTTATGCTCTGGAACCTATAGCGTTATCGTTAACTCTTCATTAGGCTGTACTAATACTCAAAGTGTATTGATATCAAACGTTTCGATTTCAAATAATTTAACTGTCAATTCAACTTCTATATGTTCAGGTAGTTCTGCTATTTTATCGGCTAGTGCTACAACTGCTGGTGGTGCATATGCTTGGTTACCAAATGGAGAAACAACTTCAACAATTTCAGTGAACCCAACATCGTCATCTAATTACACCGTAACATATTCATTAAACAATTGTACAACTACTGCAATTGCTCAGGTTACTGTAGTTCAAAAACCTGTCATCAACATTGCAGCTAGTTCACTTACTATTTGTCCTGGCGAAACAGCTACCTTAACAGCAACGGGTGGTTCTGGATCATATAACTGGTCTAATACTTTAAGTACTAATTCAGTGAATGTAACCAATGGTGGCACTATTTCGTTAATTGATAATGGCGTAACCTGTGGGCCATCAACTGCCTCTATTGTTATTGCAACTTCAAACATACACGCAAATATTTCAGCAAATACAACCTCTGGTATTAAACCTTTAGCAGTTACTTTTACAAATACAAGTACTGGCGCAACATCGTTTACGTGGACTTTAGGTAATGGGCTAACGGATTTATTAAACAATACCATTGCGCAAACGTATACTGCAACTGGCATATACACCGTGAGTTTAGTGGTTACCAATAATAATTGTAAGGATTCTACGTCTATTTTAATTACAGTACTTGATGAAGAACCTGAAATAGAAATCCCCAATGTATTTACGCCTAACGGAGATGGAATTAATGATGTTTTTAAAATTACGGCAATCAACACAAAAAGTTTTAGCGCAGATATTTTTAACAGATGGGGTACTAAATTATTTTCGTGGAGCGACATTACTACTGGCTGGAATGGCAAAACAAATGGTAAGGAAGTAACCGATGGCGTTTATTTTTATATGATAAAAATTACCACATCATCTGATAAAGATATTACTAAACAAGGCACTGTTTCCTTATTTAGATAATGATGAAGTCATCGAGCTTAAACGAAATAAAAAAGGAATTAAACGAATTGCCTCCAAAACAATTACTGGAGCTTTGTTTAAATTTAGCGAAGTACAAAAAGGATAATAAAGAATATTTAGATTATTTATTATTTGAAGCACACGACAAATCTAATTTTGTACTACAAGTTAAATCCGAAATAGATTTACATTTTGAAAACATTCCTGATAATCAAAATTTATATTTAGTAAAAAAGGGCTTGCGCAAGTTATTACGTATCATTACTAAATATTGCAAATATCTGAATGATAAAGCATCCGCAGCTGACCTACATATTTACTTTTGCTTAAAATTTAAAGAAAGTAAAATACCTTATCAAAAAAGTCAGCTCTTAGTAAATATGTTTGAGCAACAACTCAAAAAAATAAATACCTTGATAAATAGCCTTCACGAAGATTTGCAACAAGATTATTTAACTGAGTTAGAGAAAATAATTTAATTATACTAAAACAAACGACCCTTATTTTATAGATGATTGAAATGATTTTTGATAATCTTCCCACTTCGTTTTTTGATAATCGCCCGAACCGTAATAATTAATTATTGATTCGAAACTAGTTGCTGGCATAAAGCCTTTAATAATATCTAAACGCTGAACTTGGTTATTTAAAAACACTATTGATGGATACGCTAATTGATTATCTAAAATAGAAGCTGCAAAATGATGCGGAGCTTTAGGGTTTGTAGCATCTGTTGAAACAAAAACAAACTTATCAAATTTCACACTGTCTTTACTTTCAGCATCAAATTTAACCGCATAAAAATTATCGTTAATATATTTAGCAATTTGTGGGTGAGCAAAGGTTTGAGAACTCATCATTTTACAAGGGCCGCACCACGTTGTATAAACATCTATTAAAATAGGTTTAGGATTTTTTTTGCAAAGCTTATATGCTTCATCAAACGAAATCCAATTTACTGGGGATTGATCAAAATATTCGGTATAGGTGTTTGAAGAAACAAAACCCACGTTTGAAGCTTCTATTTTAATATAATTACTCGCTTTATTTTCGCCAGAATAAATAGATGCCTGAAGTGTGCTTTTTTTACATGTATAAAATACCATACCAAGGATAATTATCCCAGCCATTGATATATCTTTCCAAGTAAACATAATGCAAATATAAAAACAATTGGCGTGCCAGTTATCGTTAAAATACCTTATTTATTGGATGAAATTTGTTAAATAAACGATTATTTTACTCCGCCCATTAATTTTTTAATCATCGGAGAAATGGTAATTAGCACTATACCTGCAACTAAAGCGTAAATAGCTAGTTGTTTGTAGCCATCGGCATAAACAATTAACTTATCGTAATTACTCATGTTTTCGGATGCTGAAGCAATATTTGCCCCTAACAATCCTGCAAAATACTGACCATAAGCGCTGGCTAAAAACCACATTCCCATAATAACTGCTTGCAATTTTTGCGGCGAAAGTTTTGTCATTACCGAAGTGCCAATTGGCGATAAACACAATTCACCAAACGTAATAATAAACCAACCAAAGGCAAAAAGTCCTAAAGATGAAATCCCTTTTTCGTCACTAAATAATTTACTCGTATAGAAAATATAAAATCCTATTGCTAAAAAAATAAATCCTAATCCAAATTTCACGATGGTGTTAGGTTCTGCCTTACGGTTATGAAGCCACAACCATAATAAGCCTAATGGTGTTGCAAAAATAATAACGTATAAAGAGTTTGATGAGTTATTTACTCCATTTGGATCGAGGTGTAAGCCCAATATTGAGCTACTTAAGTTGTTAGCCGCAAAAATACTTAAAGAACCACCGCTTTGCTCAAAAAATGCCCAAAAGAATATCGAGAAAATCATAAACAATAAAGCGGCAACTAATTTTTTATTTTCTATAACCGAAAAATTTCGCATTTCATAAAACACATATAATACTGCCAATGGGCCAATAGTGTACATAAACCAATCTGTATATTCGGTTTTTGCAACCATAAACATAATTAAGGGCACTGCAATTAGCGAGCCTACAAAGGTTAATATTTCTTGAGTGAGGCGAGTGTTTTTAGGTAAATGCAATAAAGGCGATAGACCAATATTTCCTAGTTTTTTTTGTGTTTGTGTAAAGGTTAATAAACTAATCATCATAAATAAAGATGATAAGCCAAAAGCAACATTCCAACGCATGGCTTCTGATATTAATCCAGAAAACATCTCGCCTTTACCTATAGCAATACAAGCATAACCTCCAAAAAAAGCGCCAGCATTAACACCTGCATAAAATAACATAAAGCCAGCATCAATTCTGTTATCGCCATCTCTGTATAAATTACCAACCATACTCGAAATGTTTGGTTTAAAAAATCCAGTACCAACAACATTAAATGCTATCCCTAAAAAGAAAAAATCTTTCGGGTCAATCGCTAATAACATACTTCCAACAATCATTAATATTCCGCCCCAAAATAACGAACGACGTTTTCCTAAAATTTTATCGGCAAATAATCCACCAACAAAAGTAAAGGCGTATACAAAGGCTTGTGTAGCACCGTATTGCAAATTAGCCACAACTTCATTAAAATTAAGGTGGTTAATCATAAAGAAAACCAACATACCACGCATACCATAAAAGCTAAACCGCTCCCACATTTCGCTAAAAAATAGTGGCCAAATTTGTTTGGGATATTTGCCCTTAAAGTTTTGTATTTCTTCGATAGTGATTGCTTGCGGCATAAATTGTTGGAATTATGGATTAAAAAAATCCTATAAGATTTTAAAACCTTATAGGATTATAATAATGGGTTTAATAAATTATCTTAATTCTTCAACGTGTGGATTATCAACGTGATCTTCATTCATCATTTTTTGTAACCAAGAACTTAATACAAATAAAATACCTGATGCTAAACCAGTCATTAAAATAAATAACATAAAAAACTCAAATAAGTTAGTAATTTGAAAACCAACAAACGAAGGATAAACAACTGGCTCAGTACTTGCCGGATCAACCGTTGGTGGAATTAAGGCACTTAATGTTCCTGCAAATTTATTAGCTGCTGCATTAGCTAAAAACCAAGTTCCCATCATTAACGATGATAAACGTAAAGGTGCTAATTTAGATACCATAGATAAACCTATTGGAGATAAACACAACTCACCCATTGAGTGAATAATGTATAAAGCAATTAACCACCACATACTTACTTTTCCATCTAAACCTAAACCTTTAACTGCAATTGCTATTACTAAATATCCTAAAGCAACTAAAGCTAAACCTATTGCCATTTTTTTAGGCGATGATGGCTCTAATTTACGTAAGTATAAAAAGCCCCAAATCAATGAAAACAATGGCGCTAAACAAATTACAGCTAATGGATTAACTGATTGAAAATAAGATGCTGGCATTTCCCAACCAAAAATATGACGTTCTGTTTGTCTATCAGCAAATAAAGTTAATGATGCTCCCGCTTGCTCAAAAGCTCCCCAGAAAAAGATTACGAAAAACGCTAAAATGAAAATAACAATAATACGATTGCGTTCAACTGAAGTTAAAGACTTATCAGTTAAGATAATGATTGGCATTGCAACCATTGCACCATAAATGAAATAACCAATAATATCTAAATCTGTTTTAAATAATTGTTTAAAGTTTAACATAAAAAAGATGATACCAATAGAACCCGCAATTACCAACATATTTTTCATATCTAATGGTTTAACAGGTAATCCAATTTCTTTTCCTTCTTCTGAAATTAAATATGTTTTTTGATAAATAACAAAGAAGATTAAACTTAATACCATACCAATACAAGCTGCTAAAAAGCCATATTTAAAATCCATAGATCCACACACTAAAGGCGAAAAGAAAGCTCCTAAATTAATACCCATATAAAAAATAGTAAAAGCACTATCAATACGTCTGTCTCCTTTAGGATATAGTTGCCCAACCATCGTACTGATATTTGGTTTAAAAAATCCATTACCAATAATAATAGCCGTTAAACCAGCCCACATAATGGATACACCTGCTCCAGCACCTGCACTAGCACTCAAAAACATTAAAAATTGACCTAAAGCCATTAAAGCACCACCAATAATAATACTACGACGATTTCCTAAAAATTTATCGCATAAATAACCTCCTAATAATGGTGTTAAGTAAACTAAACCTGTATAACTACCATAGATTTCAGATGCTTCGTTATCTTTCATTAATAAAACCTTAGTCATAAATAAAATGAAAATGGCTCTCATTCCATAATAACTAAAACGTTCCCACATTTCAGTAAAAAATAAAAAATATAACCCTTTAGGATGACCAGTTTTTATTGCAGTTGTTTGTTCCATAAATTTTTGTTAGTGTTTTTTGTAAGTTTATTAAGATGCCTAAAATACCATTATTTTGATAAAAAACAGTAAATTTTGGTCAAATTATTACTGTTTTTTGGATTCAAATTATTTAATCGGTCATTATTGATTGTTTGTGGTTTATTAAGCGTCTCAATCATTTGCATTTAAGGCCGAAAAATCATACCTATATATTATTTTAAAATACAATTATTATGAAAGCAATTATTATAGATGATGAACGTTTAGCACGCCAAGAATTGCGCAATTTATTAGCGGCTCATAAAGAAATTGAAGTAATAGCTGAATGCAATAATGCGCAATCGGCCAAAGAAAAAATTGCCGAATTAAATCCCGACGTTATTTTTTTAGACATACAAATGCCTGGTAAATCGGGTTTAGAATTAATAGAAGAAGTTTCGGCTTTACCAGATGTGGTGTTTGTTACTGCTTATGATGAATATGCTTTAAAAGCTTTTGAAGTAAATGCATACGATTATTTGTTAAAGCCTGTTCAACCCGAACGCTTAGCAGAAACTATTAGGAAATTAACACAAAAAGACGTTTACGAAAAAAGTGACAACACAACACCTTTAACTGAAAACGATCAGGTGTTTATTAAGGATGGCGATAAAACCTGGTTTATCCGTTTAACTAATGTTCGCTTATTTGAAAGTGAAGGAAATTATGTGCGTGTGTATTTTGAAAATCATAAGCCATTAATACTTCGTAGCTTAAATAGTTTAGAAGTTCGTTTAAACGAAAAAAACTTTTTTAGGGCAAGTCGTAAACATATTATTAATTTAAGTTGGGTACAGAGTATAGAAACCTGGTTCAATGGTGGTTTAATGGTAAAACTAAAAGGTGGGCAAGATATTGAAATATCTCGCAGACAAGCTGTTAAACTAAAAGATATGATGAGCTTATAAAATTATAAGTTATGAGATATAAGTTATGAGTAGTAAATTTGTAACAACAAAAATATTAAAACGCAAAAATGATTAACGAAACTGAATTAAACGAAGACTTATCAGGAGATATAATTCCAGAAATAAATCCCGAAAAATTATTTGATGAAAAAGAATATTCAACCATTATTATAGGTAACGATTCTACCAACAAAAAAGATATAGAGTTAGTTGATTATATAACAATAATGATTAGCCCAAAAACTTCGCGCGAAGAAAAAGATGAAGCGTTATTAGCACTAAAACAACCTAAAGCAAAGGAGTTTTTAATTAATGCCATTTCTAAAACTAAAAAAACAGAGCAAAAAACTGTATTAATTGCGGCTTGTTGGGAAATAGGTTTAGATTTTAGTTCGCACTATCAGTTTTTTATTGATTTAATTTGTACCAATAATTTCCTTGTATCTTTTGAAGCTTTAACTGTTATACAAGAAATGGAAGCCGAAATTACAAAAGAGGAAGAGCGTTTAGCAATTGAAAAATTAACGAAAGTTAATGAACCTAATGTTTCGGTAACAGATGCTATTGAACTTATTACTAATAAATTAAACAAAGATTAATTGAATATTAAACATATATTATCGGGCATTTGCTTAGTATTATCACTTATAATAAGTGCTCAGGAAAATCAAAATGTACAAAGCATCAAAATAAAAAAAGAAGAACTTTTTATAAAAGCTGCTTTTGATGAAACAGAGTACAAAGTTATAGCCTTTGATAAATATGGAAATCCACACGAAAAAGCCATTAAGTCATTTGTAATTTCGTTTAACGATAATGGAAATTTAATGCAGGCTAAAGTAATGGGCAATGTTTTTCCGGATAAAACCATTAAGTATTTAACTAAAAAACGTACCAGCGCTACAAAAATTTGCCTCGAAAAAATTGTTGCCGAAAACCCGGATGGTCATAACGAAAGCTTACCAAATCTGTGCGAAATAATGATATTCCCTGATTGTAAAAAAGTAAAGCATTAATTATTTAATGTTCCTGAGACGCTTAAAATTTAAACATTGGTAATGGTGTGGTAGGTTTTATCAAAACGGATCGAAATCCTAATTTTTCTGGTGAAAATGTGAAGATTAGGAGCGAAGAAAAATGGATTTGGTATTTTGACTTGGCTTTTTTGTTACTTTTTTTGTCAAGAAAAAAAGTAAGCATAAGAAAAAAAATATTCAAAGAAAATAGTTTATTTACAACATTCTTTTACTGCTAAATCACCTACCAAACTACCAATAGCTACCCCCATTCCACCCATTCTTACAGCGCAAACTACATTTGGAGAAATTTGTTTTATAATTGGTTTTTTCTCACTACCAACTCCCATAATACCACTCCAACGATAATCAATTTCGTAGTTTGTATTTGGTAAAATTACTTGTTTTAGCAAGTCATCTAAATGCTTTTGTATTTTCAAATTTAAAGCAAACTCTGTCGTTGTTTCTTTTTCAAAATCTAAATTGCGGCCACCACCTAATAACACACGCCCATTTATATTTCTAAAATAATTATATCCTTCGTTATAATGAAACGTACCTTTTATTTTTAAATTTTTAATAGGCTTTGTAATTAAAACTTGAGCGCGTGCTGGCTTTAAATCTTTAATTGGAAGCAACGTTTTAGTTAATCCATTTGTGCAAACGATACATTTTTTGGCTGATAGTTCCCCTAAAGACGTTTCTAAAACAACTCTATGTTTGATGTCGTTAATCGATTTTACATCTACAGTATTTAAAATAATAACGCCTAATTCAGATGCAAATTTCAATAAATTAAACATCATCAGACCAGTATCAATTTGCCCTTCTTTAGTATTTAAAATTAAGCCGCAAGAGTTTTTAAATCCAAATTGTTTAATGCTTTTAGTAGAAGTAAGGTAGGTATCTTTAGTCTTAGTAATTGGTTTTAAAATCTTATTAAACTCAACAAGTCTATCATTACATTCTTCATATTTCATTTGCGAATCAAATAACTCATATCCGCCATATTCCAAATAATCAATATGTTTATCTCCTAATCGTTTTCGCAATAAATGCAATCCATCTATTCGCATTTTTACAGTGTTCCAAACTTCATCTTCTTTCGTGTTTTTTAAATCAGAAATTAACTCACTAGTACTACCAAAACAAGCAAAACCAGCATTTTTAGTACTTGCTCCTTGTGGCAAAATACCCTTTTCGAGTACAACTACTTTGGCTTTTTTAAAAAGTTGTTTATAACTAATAGCAGCACTTAAACCTACAATTCCACTGCCAACTACTACTAAATCAACATTTTCAAAAATTAACTGTTTTTCCCAAAAACTAAAATTTGTTATTTTTTCTAAATTGTGCATACTTTTTGAATAGGTAATTATGGAATTTTGGTTAAATTTAAACCTCAATACAAAATTACATATTTGTATATAATGATGCGCTATTTATTACTATTAACATATATAATCTTTTTCTCATTTTGTTCTTTGGCTCAAGAGTGGACTTTACCTCTAACAGGAAAAGTAGAAAAAGGAGGCAAAAAATTACAGGGAGCTATTGTTACCTTAATGCAAGGTTCAAAACAAGTTAATCAAACCATGACTGGTGATGACGGATTGTTTAAATTCGAGATTCCTCCAAATGGTGATTATATGATTACTGTTACAAAGCAAGGTCATTGCACCAAAAAATTTCAAGTTTCTACACGAGGTGTTCCTGCAGATGACAAAAGCACCAAACGCTTTGATATTCCTGGAATTTCATTATTTGAACCATTACCAAATATAGATTATTCTGTCTTAAATCAACCTTTAGTTAAAATTCAATTTAACGCTACAAAGTCTTTGTTTGATTATGATGAAGCCTATTTTTCTCAATCGTTAGCAGCACTTGATAAATTAAAACAATTAGAATCAGATGCTATAAATAAGCAAAAAGAAATTGAAGCAAACTACCAAGCATCTATTAAATCGGCTGATAAAGCTTTTTCAAAGAAAGATTGGTTAATGGCGCGTGCAGGTTATAATCAGGCACTTACATTTAAACCAAACGAATTGTATCCTAAAGAACAATTAAAACAAATAGATGTAATTATTAAAGATCAGGAAGCATTAAATAAAAAAGCAGAAGACGAAGCAAAGAAAAAAGCGGCGGACGAGGCGGCGGCGAAAAAAGCTGCAGATGATGCTGCTGCGAAGAAAGCGGCGGATGAAGCGGCTGCAAAACTTGCAAAAGAAAAAGCAGAGGCAGAAGCTGCAGCTAAAAAAATAGCAGACGAGGCCGCTGCAAAAAAAGCTGCAGAGGATGCTGCTGCAAAGAAAGCTGCTGATGAAGCGGCTGCAAAACTTGCAAAAGAAAAAGCAGAGGCAGAAGCAAAAGCTAAAGCAGAGGCGGAAAAGAAAGCAACTGAAGATGCGAAGAAAAAAGCAGAGGCAGAAGCTGCAGCTAAAAAACTAGCAGATGAAGCCGCAGCAAAAAAGAAAGCTGAAGATGAAGCTGCAAGATTGGCGAAAGAAAAAGCTGCTGCAGAAAAGGCCGCAGCCGATAAATTAGCCGTTGAAAAACTTGCTGCAGAAAAACTTGCAGCTGAAAAATTAGCCAAAGAAAAAGCAGAAGCTGACAGATTAGCTAAAGAAAAAGCTGCTGCAGAAAAGGCCGCAGCCGATAAATTAGCCGCTGAAAAACTTGCTGCAGAAAAACTAGCGGCTGAAAAATTGGCCAAAGAAAAAGCAGAAGCTGAAAGATTAGCGAAAGAAAAAGCTGCCGCTGAAAAGGCCGCAGCCGATAAATTAGCCGCTGAAAAACTTGCTGCAGAAAAACTTGCGTCAGAAAAATTAGCCAAAGAAAAAGCAGAATCCGACAGATTAGCGAAAGAGAAAGCTGCTGCAGAGAAAGCTGCAGCCGATAAACTGGCGGCTGAAAAATTAGCAGCTGAAAAACTGGCTGCTGAAAAATTAGTAAAAGAAAAAGCAGAGGCAGATAGATTGGCTAAAGAAAAAGCTGATAAAGAAATTGCCGATGCAAAAGCAAAAGGTGATGCGGAGGCTGCACGAATTGCTAAGGAAAAAGCAGATAAACTCGCTGCAGAAAAAATTGAATCTGATAGAATTGCAAAAGAGAAAGCATTAGCCGATAAATTAGCTGCTGAAAAATTAGCCAAAGAGAAAGCTGAAGCTGATAGATTAACGAAAGAAAAAACTGATGCGGAAGCAGCAAGACTTGCAAAAGAAAAAGCAGACAAACTAGCTGCTGAGAAAGCTGAAGCTGATCGTGTGGCTAAAGAAAAAGTCGACAAACTAGCTGCTGATAAAGCAGCCGCAGATAAACTAGCGGCTGAAAAAGCAAATGAAAATAAATCTGCTGCAGAAAAAGCTGCAAAAGAAAAAGCCGACAAACTAGCTGCTGATAAAGCAGAAGCTGATCGTTTGGCTAAAGAAAAAGCCGACAAACTAGCCGCTGACAAAGCTGCTGCTGATAAATTAGCGGCTGACAAAGCAAATGAAAATAAATCTGCTGCCGAAAAAGCTGCAAAAGAAAAAGCAGACAAGCTTGCTGCTGATAAAGCAGAAGCTGAGCGTGTGGCTAAAGAAAAAGCCGATAAACTAGCCGCTGACAAAGCTGCAGCTGATAAATTAGCGGCTGACAAAGCAAATGAAAATAAATCTGCTGCCGAAAAAGCTGCAAAAGAAAAAGCAGACAAGCTTGCTGCTGATAAAGCTTCAGCAGAAGAAAAAGCGAGAAAAGAAAAAGAAGAGAAAAATAAAATTACACCTCAAGTTGGAGTAGATAAATACAAAGAAGCTATTACTAAAGCCGATGGGTTATTTAAAAATAAAAAATATCCAGAAGCTAAAACTTCGTATGAAGATGCTTTAGTTGCAAAAGCCAATGATACTTACGCTAAAAGTAAATTAGTTGAAATTCAAAAATTATTAAACTCAGATGTAGCTCCTACTGAAGGACCAAACGCTCGTTTTTTAGCATTAAAAGCAAAATACAAACCTGGTGTAACAGAAGAAACTATATCAGGTACAGGGGTAATAATTATTAAACGTGTTGTTATTAAAGAAACAGAAGGATTTGAATATGAGAAAAAAATATTTAGCTGGGGAGGTGTTAGATATTTACGCGATAATGTTCCAATTACCGAAACTGTATTTGAACAAGAAACTAAACCTTAATTTAATTTATGCCAAATATATTTGAAGATGTACATTGCTGTGTTTGTGAAAACACCAACGAATCTAATTTTAAAGTAAAATATCAAAAAGAAAAATTTGCTGTTTTAGAATGTAACACCTGCTCATTTACGTTTATTCCTCCTTACTATCGTAAGCAAATATCATACGAACAATACAAAGATGAAACAGTTGCAAACGCAGTACGTAATGGCAATAACTGGGTTAAAATAGAACGACACAAATTACGTTATGATTTAATAAAAAAATACAAACCCAAAGGTTCTTTATTTGATTTAGGTGCAGGGTGGGGACACTTTATGTTAACAGGTCAAATGCTAGGTTATGATGTTTATGGTATAGAGATTTCTGAACAACCCTATTTATATTCAAAAAATGATTTGAAATTGGCAGTAGACCATATTGATTTCTTTAAAATGACTGAAGAAAAAAAATATGATATTATTACAATGTGGGATGTTTTAGAACACATTGATAAAGCAGACGATGTGATTGCAAAGTGCGCAAAACTAAATTCTACAGGAGGCATTTTAGTTATACAAGTGCCTCAAATTGATTCCTATTTCGCAAAAAAACACCAAGATAATTGGAAAATGATGGGCTTAGATCATGTAAATTATTTTGGTAAAAAAACCATTACTCAATTACTCGAAAAACACGGTTATAAAGTTGAAACAATCAAATCGTCTTTTGAAATAAAATTATTTATCATGTACACAATTTTACCTTTAATTAAACGATTAAAAGGTAAAACAAAACAAACACAACAGGAAGCAAATAATTCTATTAACGCAACTGAGCGCCAACAATACTTTAATACTTTTACACAAAAACCAATGTGGAAATTAAAGTTGTATATGAAGCTTCACAACATCTTATACAAAACTTTATCACTGCTCAATATTGGCGAAGAAATGATTGTAATTGCTTCTAAAAAGTAAAAATCAAAAAAGGATTCTGATTAAAGTTCAGAATCCTTTTTTGATTAAGATTAATTTAACTAATTATTTATTATTAGTTTATTTATTTGTTTTATAGAGTTTTGATTGATTTGCAAAAAATAAATACCATTTTCTAAATGTTTAATATCAATAGTTTTTGATGTAAAATTTGTTCCTTTGCTTAATTCTGTTTGAGAAAAAACCAATTTTCCGGAAATATCGAAAATTTGATAGCTAATTAGATTACCGTTGTTACTTTTTAAATCAATCGTAACTTGATCCTTTGCAGGATTAGGAAATACAGAAAATAATAAATCATTATTAAATACATTAACTCCAGTATTTAAACACGCAATCGTTCCGGAAATTTTTCGTCCTGCTCTATCTGTAGATGGATTTTGAATCATATTCATAAAAGTATTACCTGCAGAACAATCATTTTTTAATTGATTCGCTAAAAATGGTTCTAAATAACTCATATATCTAGCAAACAATATTGCATTACAGCCAGTTCCAGAACACGCTGGCTGACCCACAGTACAGAAACCACTTGTGCCATTTCCAAAATCACAATGCTTAGCACCAGTAACAATAACATGAAATTTCTTAGAAGATGCTAGTGCTGTGTAATGACTATTTTGCACTGTTGTATCAGCAACACTATCCATTTCTCCTGATAATAAAAGGGAAGGAACTGTAACTAAACTCGCTGAATTAATAGATGATGGGTTTGTTGTAGCCGCACACATATTAAATAAACAAGT
>JAYSTR010000172.1:0-3223 GCA_043719555.1 Bacteroidota bacterium
TGATACTTCAAAGTATGTTGAAGTATCATTTAAAGGAGCAATAGAAGTTGAATCTGACATTTCTTCTGATTGCGCATTTGTTTCAGAAGATTGAGAGCAAGAAAACATCATTACTGATGAAAATGCGATAGAATAAACAAATAGTTTAAATTTCATTTTATTTACCAAGTTTAGGTTGTTAAATTTTGAGGTACTAATATATATATAAAAATCTTTATAAAATCTACAAAAAGTGATGTTTTATGCTATTTAATTTTATTAAGTTCTTCTTCTGCCTTTAAAATACACTTATCAGTTTTATTAATAATAGGATAATAGGCATTCTTTTCAAAGACATCTCTCCCAATAAATGCTTTTAAATAGGGTTTTAAAGCCTCATCTGTTTTAGTTTTATTAGTAGTTAGTTTTAAATTTTGCTTTTCGCAATACAAGTAAAATTCCTTTAAAACATCTGCATTTATATTAAATTGATTAATGAAATTAATTGCACTACCGTATTTTTTTATTTGCTCACGATGTTTATCTGCATATTCAAAAGCGAAAGTGTTAATTGCTCCCGTGTAAAACACTTTGTTTAAGAATGGATTTGTTTTAGAAGTATCAATGGGTACAAATACATCAGGCACTATACCCCCTCCACCATATACGGTTTTTCCGCCTGGTGTATGGTATTGTAATTTTTTATTTAGTTTGATGCTATCTTCGTTTAATAACTCTCCATTAGTATATCTATCATATTCTTCGCTATAATATTCTGATTTGTCATCACTATATGGTTTTTGTATGCAGCGCCCCGTTGGAGTATAGTAACGTGCAATGGTTAAACGTATAGCTGAACCATCATTTAATTGCAATTGATCCTGAACTAGCCCTTTACCAAAACTTCTACGGCCAATAATAATTCCTCTATCATTATCCTGGATTGCCCCCGCAACTATTTCGCTAGCACTAGCCGAACCTTCATCAATTAAAATAGCTAAACCATTATTTTCAAAACCTCCACGACTCGTTGCTTTATACATTTTTTTAGGATTAGATTTCCCTTGTGTATAAACGATTTGTAACCCATTAGCTAAAAACTCATCTGATATCTCAACAGCTGCGTTCAAGTAACCTCCGCCATTTCCGCGTAAATCAAGAATTAGTTTTTTCATGCCATGTTTACTTAAATCGTTAAAGGCTTTTATGTACTCATCATACGTTGTTGCCGCAAATTTGCTAATTTTTATATAACCAACTTCTTTATTAATCATATAGCTCGCATCTAAACTATATAAAGGAATTGCATCTCGTGTGATTTTAAAATCTAATAGTTTTGCAACATTTTTTCGAGCAATGCTCACTGTTACCTGTGTGCCACTTTTTCCTCGTAATTTATCAAATACTTGTTTATTGGTTATTTTAACATGCGCCATTAATTTACCATCTACTTTAATTATTTTATCGCCAGCTTTAATACCGATTTTTTCTGATGGTCCACCTTCAATGGGTGTAATCACACAAATAGTATCTTTAATAATATTAAACTCTACCCCTATGCCATCAAAGTTTCCTTCTAAAGGTTCGTTAGCTTGTTCAAATTCTTTTGCAGGGATGTAGCTCGAGTGCGGGTCGAGGCTTTGTAACATGGATGTAATGGTTTTTTCAACTAACTCTTTTTTATTGATCGTATCTACATATTGGTATTCAATAAAATCCAATAAGTTGCCTATGGTTTTACCAGCATTCTCTTCTTTTGATTTGTTTTTTTGAAAACTAGTTGATGCGTTATTACTTAATACATAACCTAATGCTATACCTATAATTAATACTAAGGCTATAACAATGGGCAAAAACACCATGCGCGTTTTTGTGTTATTTTGAGAATCGTTTTCCATAAAAAAGAAATATATTTGTGTGTAAAGTTATTTGTTTACTCTATACAACAAACGGTGATTAAAAAAATTAGCATACTATTTATATTATTTTGTGTAATAGGATTGTTTTCCTGCAAGAAGAAAACAAATCAGCAACCCGATGATCCTATTGCAGATATCAGTATGAATTTTAATATTGATCCTAACTTACCATTAAATGCTAATCTTAAATATGCTGGTGGTTGGATGTATGTTAACGATCAGGGCGTAGATGGTATTATTATTTATAGAATTACGGATATTAATGCCTCATCTGATTTTGTAGCTTTTGAACGCGCATCAACTTATTATCCAAATAATCCTAAAGCTAAAGCAATTGTACAATTGGATAATTTTACTGTAAAAGACACTGTAAGTGGATCTGCCTGGAAAATAATAGACGGTGCAGTTTTAAATGGTCCTGCAACTTTAGGATTAAGAAAATATACGGCTTATTATAACAGTAGCACAGGTTTGTTAAACATCAGAAATTAAATTAATACGTATGGAAGAGCATTTAAAAAGTTCCGATTTTATATCGGATATCGTTATAGGAATGAGCGATGGACTGACAGTTCCTTTTGCATTAGCAGCAGGATTAAGCGGTGCTGTTGATTCTAATAGTTTAGTGATAACCGCTGGCATTGCAGAAATTGTAGCAGGCTCTATCGCTATGGGATTGGGAGGCTATTTATCGGGTGTTACAGAGCAGCATCATTACGAAAATGAATTAAAACGTGAGTATGAGGAAGTGGAGCGAGTACCGGAAAAAGAATTAGAAGAAGTTAAAGAAGTATTTGCAGATTATGGATTAAGTCCTGAATCGCAACATTTAATAGCTGTTGAATTATCAAAAGACAAGGATAAGTGGGTTGATTTTATGATGAAGTTTGAGTTAGGTTTAGAAAAACCACACCCAGATAGAGCCCGTAATAGTGCGTTAACTATCGGTGGTGCATATATTGTTGGTGGTTTATTACCCTTGTTAGCGTATTTTTTCACCTCTAACCCTAAAGATGGTTTGGTATTATCTACTATCATAACAACGATATGTTTATTTGTATTTGGGTATTTTAAAAGCAAAGTAACAGGCCAACCGCCGTTATTGGGCGCTTTAAAAGTGACGGTAATTGGGTTAATTGCAGCAGGTGCAGCGTTTGGTATTGCTAAATTAATTGGAGGATAATTACGCCCACCAAATTTTGCTATCTTTAAGGCCTTAAATTGAACACATGAGCTTTTTAGAAGAACTACATAAACGCAAAACATTTGCCATCATTGCCCATCCAGATGCTGGTAAAACAACCTTAACCGAAAAATTATTATTA
>JAYSTR010000173.1:0-21068 GCA_043719555.1 Bacteroidota bacterium
AAAAACAGCAGAAACGGAAGTATAGTTGTGTTTCATGATAATATAAAAGCTACCAAAAATTTACAATATGTTTTACCTAAATATATTGAGCACTTTTTAAAATTAAATTATAAATTTGCGACTCTATAAAAGCAAATGAAATTAAAACTCATATTCATCCTCATTACTATTTTATTTATTAGTTGTGACGCTCCAACGACATCAGTAAAAACCGAAACATTTAAAGTTTGGGGTAATTGCGAAAAATGCAAACGCACAATTGAAAAATCTTGTAAAGTAGAAGGTGTATTAGAATCTAACTGGAATGAAAATTCAAAATTAATGATTGTTAAATTCGATACAACTTTAATTAACTTAGATATCATTCAACAATCTATAGCCAAAGTTGGGTATGATAATGATGGTTATTATGGAGATGATTATGCCTATAATAAATTAGATAGTTGTTGCCTTTACGAACGTAAACCATTTGAATTAAAGTAAATTATCTTCCGATGTAAGATAAATAATCTTGCAAGATAATGGTTGCACTAACCATATCTACGGTATCTTTATTAGCACGCGCTTTCTTTTTTAAACCTCCCATTAACATCGTTTGATGCGCCATTGCAGATGTAAACCGTTCATCAAATCTTGCAATTTTAATATGAGGAAATTTGCGTGTAAGATGTGTTACAAATGGATCAATATACCGAGCACTATCAGAGGCTTCATTTTGCAACGTTTTAGGTTCACCAACAACGATACATTCTACTTGTTCTTTTTTTAAATAGTTTTCTAAATAGGCTATTAAGTCCTTACTATGAACCGTTGTGAGTCCTGTTGCAATAATTTGTAAAGTATCAGTTACTGCCAACCCAACGCGTTTGCTTCCATAATCTATTGCTAAAATTCTTGCCATTAGTTAAAGGTAAGGATAAGTTTTTGTTTTAATTTAATATCTTTAATCAAAAAAATATTGAAAGCATTTATCAAATCATTATCCTACGCATTAAACGGAATCATTGTTTCGATATCGGAAAAACATATTCGAATTCATCTAGCAATGATGATTTGTGTTATAGCTGCAGGGTTTTATTTTAACATCACACAAACCGAATGGTTAATTTGTTGTTTACTTTTTGGATTAGTTATTAGTTTAGAAATCATCAATACAGCTATCGAAAAAATAGTTAATATTATTTCGCCCGAAAAAAACGATGAGGCTGGTAAAATAAAAGATTTAGCGGCCGGTGCCGTTTTAGTTGCAGCTATAACAGCCGCCATTTGCGGCGCACTAATTTTTAGTAAATACCTAACTAATTAAGAGTTATACCCGAAGTTTTTTAAGTTTGAATCGCTATTACGCCAATCTTTAGAAACTTTTACAAACAACTCTAAATAAATGTGTTTACCGAAAAACTTTTCAGCATCTTCTCTGGCATGTGTCCCTACTCTTTTTAAAGCTTCGCCTTTATGTCCAATAATAATTCCTTTTTGACTATCACGTTCCACCATAATATCTGCTTGTATACGTATAATTTTTTCTTCTTCTTTAAAAGAGTTAACCACCACTTCTACGCTGTATGGAATTTCTTTTTTGTATCGTAATAAGATTTTTTCACGAATAATTTCTGAAACGAAAAACTTTTCGGGTTTATCGGTTAACGTATCTTTATCGTAAAAAGCCTGAGCTACCGGCAATAATTGCACTAAGCGGTACATCACATTTTCGAGATTAAACTTCTTTAAAGCTGAAATTGGTAAAATTTCGGCATTAGGTATTTTAGCTTTCCATTCCGCTAACTTATCATCTAATACTTGTTGTGTTGCCATGTCAATTTTATTAAGTAATAACAAAATTGGCTTATCAGTATTTTTTAATTTTTCGAGGTAACTTTCTTCTAAAACAATATCATCATAAATATCTACAATTAACAAAAACGCATCTGCATCGCTAAAAGCTGATACTACAAACTCCATCATTTTTTCCTGAAGTTTATAATTAGGTTTTAAAATTCCTGGAGTATCCGAAAACACAATTTGATAATCATCGCCACTTACAATACCCATAATACGATGGCGCGTGGTTTGAGCTTTAGATGTAATAATACTTAAGCGCTCACCCACTAACGCATTTAATAAGGTTGATTTACCAACGTTGGGGCATCCAACAATACTAACAAAACCTGCTTTATGAGGAGTAACTGACATATACTATATTTTAAAATATAAATTAAAAAGTGACTCTGGTAGGAATCGAACCTACATCAAATGTTTAGGAAACATCTATTCTATCCATTGAACTACAGTGCCAATTCGACAAAGTTATTAATATTTTGTTTTTATTCTAATATAAGTATTGATATATACTACTTATTCTTCGCATTAAAGCCTAACGAAGCGCCGAATCTGAATCCATCTTTATTTGGAATAACGTATAAGTTAACAGGTAAGTTTAATTTACCAGATTTAAACGTTCTACCAACAGCTAATACAAAACCAGTTTGTAATGCATAATCGCCACGGCTATCTAACCGCTCTTTAATAGCGAATGGATTTTTAACATGAACGTGAGAAGAATCCTTTTCCCATTCATTTTCCTGATGCCAAACTGATTCATTATCATAATAACCATTTGATTTAGGTGATAAATTAACTGTTGGCCCCAATGCAAATTCCCATCCATTAACGTTACTACGTAAACCATGCAGTAATGTAAAACTTGGGATAAAATATCCTTGATCTAGTCCGGTAATCATTGGTATAAATTCGAACAAAGCTTGTATTTTACCTTCATTTAAATATTGTTTTTCGAACTGATAACCAAACTGAAACATCGTAGGATATGCATCAAATCCACCAACTGCCTTATCTTGTTGTATGATGTTAGCCAAATTTCCTGTAAAGTAAGTAAAGCCTAAGCGTGGCCCATCAAGGCGCAATCGTTCCTGATTAGGGTTATTTACTACATTATCAAAATCATTTCTTTTTGTGAGTTTTAATAGTAAACTGTTGTCTACAGGTTTATTAAACATTCTTTTTATAGATATAGCTGTGAAATTTTGTAATTCTTCGGGTAAATTTAAAAACTCTATAACGGATGTTTTCTCGATGCTTTTAGATTTTACATCTATTAATCGTAAGGTATAAATAATTGTTTTAGGATATTGTTCCACACTACCTGTAAGCATTTTATCAGAGTTGATAACACTACCTATTTCAGTTAAACATAATTTACCATAACAATTATTAATACTTAGTTTTTTACTTTCAACCATATAAGCTACATCGTATCTATCCATCACTTCAAACGTATCTAGTTTTTCTAATTCGGTACGCACCAAATTTCCCATTTGCTGAGGATTACTAGTTAAACCATTAATATCAATAGATAACACAGTAAGCGTAGGTTTTATCTTTGCATTATTTTGTGCATTACTAAATGTTGTTGTAAAACAAAAAGCTGCTGCAATCGAAAATATTTTAATTGTTGTTTTCATAATTTATAGTTTTTTAATAGTTAATATTTTTAAAACATCAATTCATAAAAGCTGCCATCTATCGTTTGGCTGGCTTGTTGATTACATAAAAGCTTTACATCCTTAATAATAATTTTAACACTGATAAAAAGACTTATCATAACTATCATTAATACTAAAAGGTTAATCGTTTTTTTATTATTAGTTGTTTTCATAATTATTTGTTTTTCTTGATACAAATTTATGGTGGTTAAAACCCTCAATGAAACGGATTTACCAAGCACATTTTTATTTAGTAGTAAAACATCCTAAAAATTATTTCTACAAAAAATCAGTTATTAAAAAGTGCAAAATCAAATTCCAGCATAAATGCGATTTGCGTTTTTTGCAAATTTTAATTACATTTATTTGCAATAAATACTATAAATAATGGCAAGTAAGCATTCAGTAAAATCTGGTTTTGAAATGCAAGAAGTGTTTATTAAACACTTAAAAAATGTTGTTCCGTCTAATGTATCGTTAGTTGATGATATTGCAGACTTGTTAAATATTAGTAACGATAGTGCTTACAGACGATTGCGCAACGAAACTGAATTAAGTTTAGATGAAACTTATAAGATCTGTAAACATTACCGAATATCAGCTGATACGATTTTTTCTAATAAAGCAAATTCTGTAACCTGCAATTATATTAAGCTAACAGACTCTACTGATAATTTTGAAAATTATTTAACATCATTACTCAAACAACTACAAGAGGTTGCAAAATCAGACAATGCAAAAATAATTTATGCTGCCGAAGAAGTGCCTATTTTTCATTCGTTTTATTCAGAAAAATTAGCTGCGTTTAAATTGTTTTATTGGCAACGCTCTGTACTTAATGTTGCGGCCTATCAAGCTAAAAAATTCGAATGGAGTAGCATTCCAAAAAAACAATTACAAATATCCAAACAAATACACGAAACTTATTTGCAAATACCTAGTAACGAAATTTGGACCAACGAAACCATACAAACTACCATTAAGCAAATTGAATATTATTTTGAATCAGGTGCATTTAAGCAAAAGGAAGATGCAATTACGGTACTAAAAGAATTAAAAGAAATGGTACACGCTATCAATCGTTATTCCGAAAACGAGAATAAAAATGAACGAAATAAATCATTTCAAGTTCCTTTTAATATGTATAATAGCGATTTAGTGATAGGCACCAACTGTATACACGTTGATAATAATGGGGCGCACTACTCTTACATATCATTTAACACCGTTAATTCATTAACCACAGCAAATCACGAGTTTTGCGAAGAGATTGAACATTGGATGAAAAACTTAATTAAAAAATCAACCTTAATTAGTGGCATCGCCGAAAAACAACGCTTTCAATTTTTTAATAAAATATATAAAGCCATAGATTTTAGCATCGAACGCATCAAAAATTATTAAAATGAACTACTCACAATATAACATTATCATCGTTGCAGGTGGCACAGGAACCCGCATGCAATCTACCATTCCAAAACAGTTTATCGAAATAAATGGTAAACCTATTTTAATTCATACCATCGAAAGATTTTTAGAGTTTGATGAGTTTATGAATGTTGTGGTATGTGTACATAAAGATTTTTTAACCGAAGCCAATTTTATGTTAGCTGAACATTTTCCTGAAAAAAATATTCAAACAGTTGTTGGAGGCGAAACTCGTTTTCATTCTGTGAA
The DNA here is from genome assembly GCA_043719555.1 of Bacteroidota bacterium. Taxonomy (GTDB): domain Bacteria; phylum Bacteroidota; class Bacteroidia; order B-17B0; family Aurantibacillaceae; genus UBA4416. Next base: position 5,181 of record JAYSTR010000173.1, read on the forward strand.
AAATGGGTTAAACATCATTTCAAACAAAAATGACATTGTTGGAATCCATGATGCCGCAAGACCTTTAGTAAGTGTTGACACCATTAAACGATGTTTTGAAACTGCCGCAAAAAAAGGAAATGCCATACCCGTTATTGCAGTGAACGAAAGCATGCGTATGATTACTAATGGTATAAACAAAGCAGTGCGACGCGATGATTTTAAAATTGTGCAAACACCACAATGTTTTATTGTATCGAAAATAAAAGAAGCCTTTGAACAACCGTACTCTCCATTTTTTACAGATGATGCAACTGTTTTAGAAGGCATTGACGAAGAAATAATTTTAGTAGAAGGAAATCCTGAAAATATAAAAATTACGAATCCAAACGATTTAAAATTAGCCGAACTACATTTATGATGACAACTGAAGATATAGCAGAAGCATTAGAAATTACAGGAAAATTATTAGAGCTTCATAACGAAAACCCTTTTAAGATAAAAGCCATTGCCAATGCCGCTTACCGATTAAATAAAACACGTATTGATTTAAACGGTTTACCTATAGAAGAACTTATTCAAATTGAAGGTATTAGTAAAGGCATTGCCGAAAAAATCATTGCACTAACTACAACGGGTACAACAGCTGAGTTAAGCGAGTTGATGCAAAAAACTCCTGCTGGAGTTATCGAAATGTTATCCATAAAAGGATTAGGACCTAAAAAAGTTCGTCAACTATGGACAGAGCTAGAGCTTGAAAGTGTAACCGATTTATTATATGCTTGTCATGAAAACAGATTAGTTGAATTAAAAGGATTTGGACAAAAAACGCAAGCAGGTATTATTACAAGCATTGAGTTTAAATTATCAAACCTTGGGAAATACCATTTTGCTTATGCAGAAAAAATAGCACAGCCTATCATAAAAGCATTGTTCGAACAAACAGATTTAGTTAGCTATACTGGCGCTATGTACCGTAAATGTGAAATCATTGATGAAATAGATATTTTAATTGGCGATGAAAGTATTGATACGGATGATTTAGAATCGGCAAGTATCCCGATTAATTTTATAAAAGTAAATGCCAATCAGTTTCACAAAACTTTAGTTGAAACCTCTTCTACTAAAGAACATTTAGATGGTATTAATTTTAATTCGTTAGCAATAAAAAAATACACAACCGAACAATCTGTATACGAAAACCTAAACATACAGTATTGCGAGCCCGAATTACGTGAAGGTTTATTTGAACTTGATAAAGCTAAAGCCAATCAATTACCAAAATTAATTGAATACTCAGATTTAAAGGGCATTTTACACAACCACTCAACCTATAGTGATGGCATGAATACCCTAGAAGAAATGGCTGTTTATTGCAAAGAATTAGGTTATGAATATTTAGGAATTTGCGACCACTCACAAACCGCTAGTTATGCGGGAGGTTTAAAAGTTGAAACTGTTTTAGTACAGCATCAAGAAATTGAAAAATTAAACAAACAATTATTTCCATTTAAAATATTTAAAGGCATAGAGAGTGATATTTTAGGTAACGGTAATTTAGATTATGAAGAAGATATTTTAAAATCATTCGACTTTATTGTAGCATCGGTGCACGCAAATTTAAAAATGGATGAAGATAAAGCAACAACGCGTTTATTAAAAGCCATTGAAAATCCGTATACCACAATATTAGGCCATCCAACAGGTCGTTTATTATTAGGTCGCCCTGGCTATCCTATCAATCATAAAAAAATAATTGATGCCTGCGCTGCAAATAATGTCGCTATCGAATTAAATGCGCATCCTTATCGCTTAGATATTGACTGGCGTTGGATACCTTATTGTTTAGAAAAAGGCGTAAAGGTTTCTATCAATCCTGATGCACATCAAAAAGCTGGTTACCATGACATGCACTATGGTGTGAATGTGGCTCGCAAAGGACTTTTAACAAAAGATAACTGTTTAAATAGTATGGATTTAAATACATTTGAAACATATCTTTCAAGTAAAGCAAAAATCTAACTTAAAATCCAATTATATTGATATTCCAATTCTGGAATTTTAGTTCTTTCTGCAATTCTTTTAAGCCTGTCAGGTAAAGCCATTAAATAATCTCTTGCTTTATCAGCAGAATCAGTAAGGCTTCCAATATTTGCTATTTTCCATTCAATTAATAAATCATCTAAGATGCTTATATAATCTATGGTAGTGTACACACCTAGTCGTTGAGCAGAATCAGAAAAATGAGAATATACTTGTCCTATTTTTTCGCCAGTTTCACGAATAAAATGCGCAGGCATAACTATCTTTTTCTTCATCATATCTTCTAATGCCAAAATCATTTCCGAAGGATCTACCTCTAAAATTTTAGCTACAAATGTTTTATAAGCTTTTGCGTGACGCATTTCATCGGCCGCTATTAATCCACATATTTTTGATAAATGAGTATTACCATATTGCTTTGCTAATGATGCAGTTCTGCGATGCGAAATATTTGTTGCTAATTCCTGAAAGGATGTATAAATGAAATTTCGGTAAGGATCCGTTCCTGTTCCAATATCAAAACCATCAGCAATTAACCATTGAGTAGATGTTTCCAGCTCACGCATATTAACTCTACCACTTAAATACAAATATTTGTTTAGTAAATCGCCGTGTCTATTCTCTTCTGCAGTCCACCATCTAACCCATTTTGTCCAACCAGAGTTTTTTTGTTCCGATTGATTAACACCTTCCACGCTCATTAACCACGATTCATAGGTTGGTAAAGCTTCCTCTGTAATTGTATCGCCAACCAACACCGCCATATAATCATAAGGCAAGTCTCTGCAAGCTTCTTTTAGTAATTTCACATCTTTAACAAAATCTTCAGAAGACGCATCAGGTAAAAAATCTGATGGTTGCCAATTTTTATCAATAGGATTTAAATATTCCTCAATTAGCCCATCAATTTTTCCTCCGATGAATTTCATTACTTCAATTCTAGATCCTGGTAATATCATTATTTTATGTATTAGTTAACAAATATATTAGTTTTGCAACCATAAACTTGTTTTTTACTTGTTTACAGATATTAAATATAAGCTTGTAAATTAAATAATGCTAAATAAAATGGTTATAAAAAAAGTGATAGATGTCATACTCAGTAGTATATACATTGTTTATTTTTTCATCTTATTATATGTATTTCATGTCATTCAATATGTATGTTATACATTTGGTGGGCAGAAAGTGCATCAAAAATCAGTTGAATGGTTAAATTTCTTCATTGTAAAAGGTTGGATTTTAACTGGTAGCACATCTAGTATTGATATAAAACACCAATTACCTGAAAACAAAACCATCATATTTATTTCTAATCACCAAAGTATGTTTGATATACCAGGCATTGTTTGGTACTTAAGAAAATACACCCCATTATTTATTTCAAAAAAAGAATTATCAAAAGGCATCCCAAGTATATCCTATAACTTACGCGCTAGTAAGGCTGCTTTGATCGATAGAAATGATCATAAACAATCAATTTCTGAAATTATACGATTTGCTAATTATATAAGAGAAAATAACTTTTCGGGAGTAATTTTTCCAGAAGGCACACGTTCTCGAACAGGAAAACTAAAACCATTTGCTATTGGGGGCATTGCAACTTTACTAAAAAAATGTCCTGATGCAATTGTTGTTCCTATTGCTATTCAAAACTCTTGCAAATTTTTACCTAAAGGTTTTTTTCCTGCAACAAGTTTTACCCACATATCATGGACAACCTTAAAACCAATAAGCACAGAAAATAAAACATACGAAGAAATAGCACATGAAGCTGAAGTTCAGATTTCAGATTTTATAGCATAATTACCTTTACCTAAATCTCATAAAAAAAGACTACTCAATCGAGTAGTCTTTTTAATATATAACCTAGTTTAAACTGATTACCAAATTGCAACACGTTTTTCTTTAGTGCGATACATTCCGTCACCCTCTTTAACACCAAAAGCTTCATAAAATTCAGGCATATTAGTTAATGGTCCCATTGCTCTAAAATTATTAGGCGAATGTGGATTTGTAGCAATCATTTGTTTTAAGTAAGCATCACGTGTTAATACTTTCCAACCTTGAGCCCAAGCTAAGAAGAAGCGTTGCTCGCCAGTAAAACCAGCCATTACAGGGGATTTAGTTCCCTTTAATGATTTTTTATAAGCATAATAAGCCATTGTTAAACCACCCAAATCTGCAATATTTTCTCCTTGTGTTAATTCACCATTTACATGTAAAGTATCAATAGCAATATAACTATTAAACTGATCAATAATTACTCCTGTTTTTTCTTTAAAGTTTTTATAATCACCATCTGTCCACCACATTTTCATATTACCATCTGCATCAAATTGTGCTCCTTGATCATCAAAACCATGTGTTAACTCATGTCCGATAATTGAACCCATAATTCCATAATTAAAAGCATCGTCCGCATTAGCATCAAAAAATGGTGCTTGCATTATGCCAGCCGGAAAAGCAATTTCATTTGATGTTGGATTATAATATGCATTAATAGTTGGTGGTGTCATTGCCCACTCCATTCTATCAACGGGTTTTCCAATTTTATTTAACATACGATTGTATTGAAATACGCGTGCATTAGTAATGTTTTTCCAATATGAGTCTTTACTAATTTTCAAAGCCTTGTAGTCAATCCAAGTGTCAGGAAATCCAATTTTACGTATTAATTTATCTAATTTTAAATGTGCTTGAGCTTTTGTAGTTGCATCCATCCAGTCTCTAGAATCAATTCTATCGCGGTATGAAGCTACTAAATTTGTTACCATTGTATTTACGCGTGCTTTAGAATCTGAATTAAAATATTTCTCAACAAACAATTGACCTAAAGCTTCACCTAAAGCCTCATCAGTACTAGCTTGTACGCGCTTGTAACGCGGCTTCATTTGCTTTTTACCAGCTAATACTGTTCCGTTAAATTTAAAGCTTTCAGCAACAAATTTACTTGATAAATAAGGTGCCGCATCCGACATTAAATTCCACTTTAAAAAAACTTTCCATTCAGGAATTGTAATGGTATTAATAATCGTATTTAATCCTTCGTAATATTTAACGTTAGCTAGTATAATATTTTCGGGAGTTTTAATACCTATAGTTGCAAAATATAAATCCCAATTTATATTAGGGCTCAGTTTAACTAAAGCCGCTTTTGTAAAAGGATTGTATTGCTTTTGCACATCGCGTTGTTCTGTTGCATTTTGACTAATCTTTGCTAATTCTGTTTCAATTTTCATAACTGTTTGCGAGTTAGCTTTAGCCGATTCCGGGTAATTACCCAAACACTCAAACATACGTGTAATATGATCTTCGTATTCTTTTTTTACTGAAGCGTACTGAGGTTCAAAATAAAAATCTTTATCAGGTAAACCCGTTCCAGTTTGTCCTAAATAACAGGCATTTTCGTTACTACTTTTTAAATCAGAGTAAACAATAAAACCAATCATTCCATCAATCGACTTACGATTTAGTAAAGCTGTTGTTTTAATTAAATCTTCTTTTGTTTTTATCGCATCAATAGAAACTAAGTCAGCTTTAATAGGAGTAATTCCATCTTTATCCGTTTTAACTGAATCAATTGCTACCAAATAAAAATCCCTAATTTTTTGCTGATTTGTGCCTGGCAATGCTTTTGTATCTTTAGACACCTCCGTTAATAATGCTTTTAGGTTTGCAACATTATGATCATTAATCTCATTAAATGCTCCCCAAGCGCCATCACTTGCCGGAATTTGTTGCGTTGCCAACCATTTACCATTTGCGAATTTATAAAAATCGTTTCGTGGACTTACAGATGAATCAATAGATGTAAGGTTAATACCAGGTGTTACTTTTTGCGCAATAGAAATCGAAGTGATACAAATTGCTGTTGCGGCGATAATTGTTTTTTTCATGTTAAGAAATTATAGTAAAGTAAAAATAAGAGTATTATTGATTATTTAATAAATAATAGGATAAATAGCAAAAATAGTGGATGAGCGGAAACCTTACTCAACCAAAATAGAATTGGGAATGACATCAATCAATTGCGTTTCAAAAGCCTTTTTAAACAGAATGTTCACCGCATTTTTTCCCACTTCACCTAAATCAACCGAAAACTGATTCACATATAAAGCGATATGCTTTTTCATAACCTCTTCATCCATTTCCTGCGCGTGTTGTTTCACATAAGCCATACAACTTTCAGGGTTAGCAAAAGCAAATTCAACACTTTGTTTAATTAAGCTATCAATAGTTTTTTGCAATTTTAAATCAATGGTGCGTTTTACAACTATGCCTCCTAATGGAATTGGCGCATTAATTAAACTTTCCCAAAACTCACCTAAATCTATTATTTTCATCAAACCTTTTTTGTGATAGGTAAAGCGGTTTTCATGAATTAATAAACCTGCATCAACCTTATGAGTAATCACGGCATTTTCTATATCACTAAATAGTAATTCCGTTTTATTTTTTGCATTGGGATACGCTAACGATAATAAAAAATTCGCTGTTGTGTATTTACCTGGTATAGCAATATGCGCCTTATCAATATTTTCAACTTTATGCTTTGCACTTTGCACCAATAACGGCCCACAATTAAAACCCAATGCACTCCCACTGTTTAATAAAGCATAGTGTTTTGTTAAATAAATAAAAGCATGGTAACTTAATTTAGTAATATCTAATTCTTGCTTAAATGCTCTATTATTTAAGGCTTCCACATCTTCCATCACAACAGTAAAATCAATGCCTTGTGAATCAATTTTTTTTTGAATGAGTGCATCAAAAATAAAGCAATCATTTGGGCAAGGAGAAAAACCGAGAGATAAGTTCATAATAAATTTTTGTAAAATTAAGTAAAGATTTACAATAATTACAATTAATGAAAAATTAACAAAATGGAAAAATATGGAATTGGATTCCATATTTTTCCGTATTTTTGTTTTATGATTGAACGTATTGCTATAAAAAAAATAAAAGATTTATCTAAAAAATTCAAAGCAGTTGCGGTTACAGGCGCTCGTCAATCAGGTAAAACAACTATTGTGAAAACAATATTTAAAGATAAGCCTTATGTATCTTTAGAAAATCCTGATACTCGAAACTTTGCAATGAACGATCCTCGTGGGTTTTTAGAAACCTACTCAAAAGGTGCTATTTTAGATGAAGTGCAGCGTGTGCCTGAATTGTTTTCTTACTTACAAGAGATATTGGACAATACCAAAACTAAAGGCTTATTTATCCTAACTGGATCTAATAATTTTTTACTACAACAAAACATCTCACAAACCTTAGCCGGCCGAATTGGCTATTTAAATCTGTTACCTTTTTCGCTGGAAGAATTACAACATTCTAAAAAACTCCCTAAAACAGATGATGAACTCATGTTTAAAGGGTTTTATCCTCCTATTTATGATCAAAAGATTCCACCAACCGATTGGTGTCCAAATTACATTAGAACCTATATTGAGCGCGATGTAAGACAGTTAAAAAACGTAACCGATTTAATCGTATTCGAAAAATTTATACGATTACTAGCTGGGCGAAATGGGCACGAATTAAATAGCTCCTCACTAGCGAATGATGTGGGTGTAGATGTAAAAACCATACAAGCGTGGATTGGCATATTAGAAAGTAGTTTTATTATTTATTTACTAAAACCGCATTTCGAGAATTACAACAAAACCATTATCAAACGACCGAAAGTGTATTTTTACGACACGGCTTTAGTGTGTTCATTGATTGGTATACGAAACAAAGAACAACTAGCCACACATGCTTCTAGAGGTTTAATTTTTGAAGGTATGATTGTAACAGAAATGGTGAAAAAACGTGCAAACCTAGGCTTGCCAATAAATTTATATTACTGGAGAGATAAAACTGGGCACGAAGTTGACATTATCATTGATGATGCGGGGAAATTATTTCCTATCGAAATAAAATCTAGTAAAACCATAGGTTCAGATTTTTTTAAGAATTTGAATTACTGGAAAGATTTAAGTGGTGTGAAAAAATCGATGCTAATATACGCAGGTGCATTGAACCAAAAGCGTAGTGATTACTCCGAAGTAATTAACTGGAGAGAGTTTAAAGACTTTGTTTAAAGCAAATAGTAAAATCTAATATGGAATAATTTGGAATTGGATTCCAAATTATTCCATATTTTTAAATTCTTGTTTCAATAAAATTAATCAAAAAATCATTTAAATTTTTAATAGCCAACGGCATTTGCCATTTGCTTTTATCACGCTTTTCCACATAATTAGAAACCGCTCTGATTTGAGTGTAATTTTTATACTGACTTTTACAAGCGGCATAAAACGCGGCGCCTTCCATACTTTCTACATCAGGATTAAATAACTGTTCTGCTTTTTTTATAGAGGCATCATTTCCATGAACCGTATTCACAGTAATGGATGTTGTCCTTTTTAATTGGTGTATTAATTCGAGATTATGAATTAAACTATCCATAAACTGAAAATCGCCTGGTAAATTTAATTTATCATAGGTCAAAAAAACATCGCCATCCTCTGCACCTAATTCGCTTAAAGTATCCTGAGTAATATGCACTAATTGTCCCAACTCTAAGTTTTTATTAAAAGCACCACAAACACCCGCATTAATTGCTAAATCGTACGATGTATTTAAATATTTACCCATCATCAGTGCCGTATTAACCATACCAACACCTGTAATTAGCACATCAACACTATGCTGTAATGCACTATTATTACTGCTATTTAAGCCTAAAATGGGGTGCGAAATTTTCAAATAATCCAATAATGGCTTTACTTCAAATTCTGTAGCAGATACAATGAGAATGTTCATTTTATTAGTATTTTTACAGCTGTTAATTTACTATGATTTATATTACCCGCAAAGAACATTTTAATGCCGCTCACAAATTGTTTAATCCAACTTGGAGTGAAGAAAAAAACAATGACATGTTTGGCAAATGTGCTAACAAAAATTGGCATGGACATAATTACGAACTATTTGTAACCGTTAAAGGGAAAATCAATCCTGATACTGGATTTGTTGTTAATTTAAAAGAATTAAGTGTTCTCATTAAAAAAGATGTTTGTGATATTTTAGATCATAAAAATTTAAATTTAGATGTGCCGAATATGCCCGTTATGCCCTCTACCGAAAACGTTGCCATTTTTATTTGGGATATTTTAGCGGCAAAAATTAGTGCGATGGGCGCTGCATTACACTGCATTAAATTATACGAAACGGAAAGTAATTATGTAGAATATTTTGGCGAGCAATAATTTAATGAGTTAATGAAACTACGAGATAATTAGCCGATTACGATTTCAAAGCATACTATTAAATAAAGAAAAATGTTAAACGAAGAATTTGAACACGAACTATCAGGTTATAAAAAAATAGATCAATACAACGATAAGTTAGTTGATTCGATTTCTGATATGTATAAAAATATTTTAGATGATGTTGGTGAAAATTCTCAACGCGAAGGCTTAGTAAAAACACCGATTAGGGCGGCTAAAGCGATGCAGTTTTTAACACAAGGTTATGATTTAAATCCTGCAGAAATTTTACGTTCGGCGATGTTTAAAGAGGACTATAGCCAAATGGTTATTGTGAAAGATATAGAAGTGTATAGTTTATGCGAACATCATTTATTACCATTTTTCGGGAAAGCACACATAGCCTATATACCAAATGGACATATTGTAGGTTTAAGTAAGTTACCTCGTGTAGTAGATGCATTTGCTCGCCGTTTACAAGTGCAAGAGCGATTAACAAATGAAATTAGAGATTGCATACAACACACCTTAAACCCTTTAGGAGTAGCTGTTGTAATGGAATGCTCACATTTATGTATGCAAATGCGTGGTGTGCAAAAACAAAATAGCGCTACCACAACTTCTGCCTTTACTGGCGAATTTTTAAAAGATACAACCCGTAAAGAGTTTATCAGTTTGATAAGTACGAAGTTGCATTAGTTTGTATAGAACGGTGGTGTTTATAAAAATTCCCTATTGGTAATATTTAAAATTACCCTCTTAGGTTACTAGATTTAAAGTAACTCAAAATAAAATTTGCAAATCAATTTTATTTTAAGTTATATTTGCTTCGTGAAAAATAATTTCAGACATATTATTAAAACTAATTATTGCCGTACGTTCTGTATGTGGTATAATCCCATTTGCTAGTTAGTTGTCTTTGTTCTTTTAATTTCACAAATTTTTCTTTTTAAATTTTATGTTTGCCATCGATATACAGGATCAAATCCTAGATAAATTAAACACGTTAGTTGTTGTATTAAATAACAACGGAAGCATTGAGTACGTCAGCAAATCGGCTCAACAGCTATTAGGCTATGACTCAGCGGATTTACTGGGTAATGCTTGGTGGGAAATTACTCGTTTTTCGAAACCAGAAGGCGAATTAGTGAAACGGAAAATCATATCAAGCATTAAAAATAAAACCGTTGATGCACAAATTTTCGAACACGAATTAAAAACTTTTGGTGGTGGTAAAAAATGGATACGTTGGAATATTTCAACACTAAACGATGTGCAATTAATTGGGATAGGTTATGATATTACTGACAATAAACTAAATGAGAAAAAATTAATTGAAAGTAATAAGCAACTTACAGAACAAAATAAAAACGTAACCGATAGCATTTACTACGCGCAACGCATACAGCAATCGTTTTTGCAAAGTGACGAACAATTAAAACAATTATTTAGTCAATCTTTTTTATTATACAAACCAAAAGATATCGTTAGTGGCGATTACTATTGGTTTTATGAAACTGATCGTTTTAAGTTTATAGCCGTTGTAGATTGTACTGGTCACGGAGTTCCTGGTGCTATGATGAGTATGGTGGCTAATTCGTTATTTAAAGAAGTATTTGTAAATCGTAAACTCAATGATACGAGCGAAATTTTGTATGCCTTAGATGACGAGTTAGCAAAATCAATTAATAAAAATGATGATGCTCATTTTAATGATGGGATGGATGTTTCATTAATCCGTATTGATAAAAAAACATTGGATTTAAGTTTTTCTGGTGCTTTCCGCTCATTGATGATTGTACGCAATAACGAAATTAATGAATTGAAAGGGAGCAGATACCCCATAGGATTTTACTCGGGTGTCGAAAAAAAATTCGATACTATAAACTATCAATTATTTGAGAATGATTGTCTCTATTTATATTCAGATGGTTTTATCGATCAGTTTGGAGGTGAGCAAAACAAAAAATTAAATAAAACTAATTTCAAAGAATTGTTACAAACCATTAATGATATGCCAATGGAAGAGCAAGATTCCTTTTTAGAGTATGCGTTTAATAATTGGAAGCAAGATACCATACAAACAGACGATGTATTAGTTGTTGGTGTGAAAATTTAGTTTTTACTGAATCCACGTCAATAATAGAAAATAGAGTGTTAATACGAGATTTTCAACTTTATATCGAAACTCAGAATTTCTACAAAAAGTATATCTTATATTTATAGTAGAATGAGGAACTATTTAACTATATTTTTAGTTGTAACTGTACTAAATGGTATGTTAGCTCAAACTAGCGTATCTTTTCTTAATAAAGCTAAAGCTGAGTTTATATTGGGTAATTACCAAAGCACCATAAAACTTTGCAACAAATCCATTAAAAAAAATGCGACTTTAAAAGAAACAAATTTTTACTTAGGTCTATCTTATTTTAATTTAAAAGACAGTGCTAATTCTTTACGATATTTTAAAAATGAATTAAAAAACAACAAAGACGACTATCGTTCTTTTATGTATGCTGCCAAACTAAACACAACCCATTATCAATCTGCTATAATGGACATAGAATCTGCAATAACCTTACAACCAACTAATTTTTTGGTGTATTTAGAAAAAGGAAACATTAATTACCACTACAAATATTATGCATTAGCAATTGATGATTATAAAAGAGCAATCGCTTTACGCCCAAATTTAGATGATGCCTATTATCAGTTAGGGTTTTGTTCTTTAAATTTAAAAGACTCTGTAAATGCATGTAATTACTGGAATAAAATAAACGAATTAGATGATTATCCTCAGTATTTAATGATTGAAACTATTTGCAAAAAAACACCTTAATAAAACACCATTATGAAAAAAAATTTACTAACCATATTATTATTTAGCTTTTCTGTAGTACTATTAAAAGCTCAGGTATTAAATCATTACTATGGTAATTTACATGCCCACTCATCGTATTCTGACGGTAACAAGGATAGTGCGTCATCATTAATTACTAGGCCTTTGCAGGATTTTAATTATGCTAATGCATCTCAGCATATCGATTTTTATGGCATCTCTGAACACAATCATTATTTTGCAGGTTTATTTTACCCATACTATTACCATAATGGCTTAGCTGATGCTGATGCGGCAACAACCAATGGTAGCTTTGTAGCGCTATATGGCATGGAGTGGTGAGTCATTTCGGGCGGTGGACATGTATTAGTTTATGGCTATGATTCTTTGATGGGATGGGATACTAATGATTACGATGTGTATGTTGCTCAAAATAACTACGCAGGTTTATGGTCGAAAATAAATAAAAAACCAGGTTCCTTTGCATACTTAGCACATCCTAGTAATACAGACTTTACAAACCTATATACTGCAGCATACAGCGCAAGTGCAGATAGTGCTATTGTAGGTTCTCCATTTAGAAGTGGGCCAGCATTTTCTACCAATACAACTTACAGCGATAAATCTACTTCAAACTATATTACCCAATACAACAATGCGTTAAAGCAAGGATACCATATAGGTATAGGATTAGATCACGATACGCATAACTCGGTATTTGGTCGCCAAACGGCAGGGCGCTTAGTGGTTATGGCGCCATCATTAACACGTAACGATTTATTAAACTCAATGCGCGCTATGCGTTTTTATGCCTCTGATGATTGGAACGCGAAAGCCAACTTTACTTTAAATGGTAAACTAATGGGGAGCATTATCACGCACTCTGGTACCGCTACTTTATCTGTTACTACAAGCGATCCTGATGTTGAAACGACCTCTACCATATTTTTATACTATGGCGTGCCAGGCAGTGGAACAGCTCCAGCGTTATTATCTTCAAATTCAAATTTAAATACATTAACCTATACGCATGCCCTAGCTAATAATACAAGCTATTATTATTATGCTAAAATTACTCAGGGTGATGGGGATGTTATTTACACATCTCCAATTTGGTACACTCGTAATGATGCAATACCTCAATATCCTCCTGTTACATCTTTCTCTTCAAATATTACATCTGCTTGTCAAAGTCAAGCTATCACATTAACGAGTACATCAACCAATACTGCTACAAGTTGGTTCTGGAGTATGCCTGGAGGCACACCTTCATCATCTACATTGCAAAATCCAATTGTAACCTATGCTGCAGCTGGTGTAAAAAACATCACGTTAATTGCATCTAATATTTCTGGTTCAGGCGCGCCATTAACTAAAACAGTTTCTATAAGTTTATGTACAGAATTAGATGAAATTGAAAATAGTTATCAAACAGTATTTAATGCCTTTCCGAATCCTGCTAGTACATCATTAGTAGTAACATTTACTAATAGTAACGAAAACTATAGCCTTAAATTAATGGATGTATTAGGTAAGGAATGTTTATCTAAAACGAAACAGAGTATTGAAACGACCATTGATATTAGTAATGTAAACGAAGGGATTTACTTTTTACAAATTACCGATTCTAAAAACAACAGTTATACAAAGCATATTGTTGTTAATAGGAATTAGTTTGTTTTTCAATTAATAATTGGTTTTTTTTACTTCTCTTATCAACGAACTTATAATGATCAATAACAGAAAAACCAAATATGCCTTTTCTGATTGTAAGGTCAATACTGTCACAATTACTCACATTATACTTTTCTGGGTAATTAAAAAACAGTTCTTTGATTCCGAATTCAGCAAATATAATTACTCTAGGTAAATTAGTAGAACTTTGGCCTTTACTTCTTATCTCAGATTTATCAATTATTTCATAACGAATAGTTTTTTCGATTATGCTTTTATTATAATAGTTAATTGCTAAAAACATATAACAGAATATACTTCCAGTTGCTATTACATTATACAATAACCTTAAAATGAAATTGGCTTTAATAAAATATTTGTCCCATATTTTATCTGTTCTTAATGTAATAACGAAACTTGTCATTAGTAATATCCCAAAAGGAATTGTCCAATGAATAAAAGTTTTGTGATAGATATATGAAGATATAATTATCAGAACACAACCAAACAAAAACAAAAGTGTGAAAAAGGTATTGATTACTTTTTCTTTAGTCATCTTTTTTTGCTTCGCCACAATTTAGGATATTATATTTTCTATTTAAACTTACAACAATCGTTTATAACGCCAATTTACTCTTACGATACCCGTACATAAAGTAAACCACTAATCCAATTACTAACCAAACAGAAAACATCAACCAGTTTGTCCAGCCCATACCAGTTAGTAAATAACAACACGATAATAAACCAAGTACAGGAATTAATGAGTAGTTACGTAAAAAAGAAAAGATGGCTAATACTATCCAAACTACATAAAAAATAATCATTGGATAATGATACACATCATTAGCATCATTTAAATAAATAGAATTTGGATAGAATTTAAAAATACATCCAAAACCAATTAATGTAATAGCAGGAACAATAAACTTAGCATTGATATATGGCATTTTAAATTTCCCTTTTTCTTTAGCATTTGTATTACGAGGTAGTATTAACACCCCTCCACAAACCAATACAAAAGCAAACAACGTACCGATACTTGTAAAATCTAATACAAACTTTGGCGTTACAAAAAAGAGCGGAATGCCCACCACTAAACCTGTTACGATGGTAGAGAAAGCTGGCGTTTTATATTTAGGGTGAATCTCTGCAAACTTTGCTGGTAATAAACCATCACGACTCATTGCCATCCAGATGCGTGGTTGTCCCATTTGAAACACCAAGATTACACTCGTCATAGCAACAACAGCCGCCACCGATACGATGAACAACATCCACTTAATGCCTTTTAAAGCAAACACTTCAGCTAAAGGATCGGATACATTTAAAGCTGTGTAAGAAACCATACCTGTTAATACCAAAGCTAAAATGATAAATACTACTGTACAAATGATTAACGAATAAATCATACCTCGAGGTAAATCGCGTTGAGGATTTTTACTTTCTTCGGCTAAAGTTGATACGGCATCAAAACCAATATAAGCAAAGAAAACACCCGATACGCCAGCCATTACACCCGTAAACTGATTAGGCATAAAAGGTGTCCAGTTATCAATATTTACATACATACCACCAACAATAATTACTAATAAGATGATTGCTAATTTTATCATCACCATAATATTACTGGCATTACGAGATTCTTTAGTACCAACATAAACTAACCAGGTTACTAAAATATTAATCATCACAGCTGGTAAATCAAAAATTATTTTTAAGCCGGCTATCATAGGCGCTGTATTCCAAGCTTCGCTTAATTTTCCTGCTGTGCCATCTAAAAATGCCTGATGCGAATCTGAATAATTATTAGTTAACCATAATGGAAAATGTAATCCAAATGTTTCTATAAGGTTTACAAAATAACCGCTCCACGAAAACGCCACATAAATATTACCAATGGAATATTCCATTAACAAGGCCCAACCAATTATCCAAGCAGCTAACTCACCAAACGACACATACGCATATGTATAAGCACTACCAGAAGCTGGGACACGTGTAGCAAATTCAGCATAACACATAGCGGTGAAACCACACGCGATGGCACAAATGATAAATAAAAATATAACCGCTGGTCCGCCACTAAAA
>JAYSTR010000174.1:0-8012 GCA_043719555.1 Bacteroidota bacterium
GGGACTATCATCCAAGCATAAGTTGTACTAGGAGACAGACTAGGCAGAGCATAAGTAGTAGAAGTTTGTGCAGACGAAACTAATGTTGTAGCACTTGAACCTGCATTAAAATAAACATCGTATGATATAGTACCACAAGTTGTAGTAACAGCACTCCAAAACAAGGTGTTTCCTACTGGGCAAACTGTAGCTCCACTTACAGGTAAACTATAGGTTGCACAACCAGGAGTAGGTGTTTGCGCGGTAAATGTAAAAGTAGAACAACCGGTTGCCGTTACCGTTCCATTTTTTGGTACAACTTGCCATGCATATACAGTTCCATTTACTAATGCTCCTGTTGCATAAGTAGTGCCTGATTGTGCAGCAGATGCTAAAGTTGATGCGGTTGTACCAGCATTAAAATAAACATCGTATGTTATACTACCACATGCAGGTGCAGCTAAAGCCGACCACGATAATGTTTGCCCTGCAGAACATGCTGTACCACCATTTACGGGCAAACTATAAGTAGCACAAGCTGGTGTAGGAGGCGCAACAGTTGTTAGGGTAACATCATCAACGGCAGCAGGAGCTTGAGAACCACCAGACGCATCACATTTAAACTGAAAAATAACATATTTTGTTGTACCCGCTAAACTTGCTGGTAAAGTAATGCTTGCATTTTGAGTTGTATTTTGCAAATTATACCAAGTAGCACCTACCTGATCGGCAGGCGCATTAACTGATCCGCCAGTTGGCAACGTTGAAGAAACAAATACTTTTAAATTATCCCAATCAGAAGCTGCACCCTCACCATTATACCTCCATTTAAAAGCAAGAGTAATACATGATTCACTAGCAGGAAATGTCACTTGTTGATAAATATGTTGCGTGCGTGCCTGATTTACGTTATAAGAGTATGTGTTACCTGCCACACAAGTAATATAGGCAGATTTTGTTCCTGCTAATGCAACTCCTGTATTTACAACCCATCTGTTATCTGTACCTGTATTTGGATTATTAGCAATAACCCATGGCGTAATAGCAACAGCCTCAAAATTACCATTATTGGTAGCTCCGCCGATTAATGTTGTTTGTGCATTACCAACAAACGATAATAACAACAAACAAAAAATTGAAAATTTTAAAAAGTAAATTTTATTCATTATAGAAAATTTTTAGTACAATAATTATTTTAATAAATCTAATTCCGATTCACCTTTAAACAAGAAGTTACTGATAGGCGTGGCATTTTTTTGCAACTTACCATCAATAATATTTTGATTTAATTCTTTCTTAGTATAGATCAAAAATCTATACTTATCAGTAGCTGATACCATAACTGAATCGGCAACTGTAATGCGTTGCAAAAGGCTGTGCATTGTCTTTGGAGAAAATGAAACGGCATTATTAATATCAACCACATATTGCTTAATTGGTTGTTGCTGGGCCTTAGAGCATAGTGCAAAAAATAACCCAAAGGATACTAAAAGAAACTGTTTATTCATAATAGAAATTTTTAAATGATAATTATTTCTACAATAAATTTACTGAATCTAATTCCTAATAGCAACCAACAAAAAACACTCATTGAAATGAAAATATAAGTTCAAAAAAAATATCATATACTACATTACTTTTGTCGATAATAATTTCAACATCATCGAATTTAGAAAATAAATATCATAAATTTCATTGAGTGAAAGTGTGTTATGAATTAGGGAACGAGTTTGCAATAAACTTTAAATTTAACCCTTCTTACCTATTTAACATTTTACCTAAATCCCAGATGTTACAAATTGAAATTATTTTGTACATTTACAGTACTTGTGAATTTTAGTCGATAAAAAAGCCTGATTCATGCGTAAATAAACCAAAGTGGTAAAAAAAACACTCATAGCTCTTATAATTTTAATTGCTCAGCTTTGTAAGGCTCAGTTGGTTGGTACTACGTATACTTTTACACAAGGAGCTGGAACTTTTACCGCACTTGGAACTGCAACGATATCAATTTATGGGCCGTCTGTAGATGAAGTTGCAACCAATTCTATTATACCTATTGGCTTTAATTTTAATTACGCGTGTAACTCATATTCTAGTATTGTTGTATCACCAAATGGATGGTTAAGTTTAAACACATCATACTCTACGGCTATAACCTCGGCAGCTGGTTTATACAATAATGATTTAGATAATGCTTCAGGCAATTTTAGTAACGCTAATATTATTGCCCCATGTTGGAATAACATTGCAACAACAGCTAGTGGTAAAATAACATACACAACAACTGGATTAGCTGGTAATCAAATTCTAAAAGTAGAATATGCGCATATGACCATGAATCCAACTGGAGCTCCAACAAATAGGGATTTAACTTTTCAGGTTTGGTTATATGAAAATGGAGGAACTATAGAATTTTGGTACGCTGCAACTGGCGCAACTATTAACGGCGTAACTGTGAATGGCACTGGTAGTGGAAATGATGGGGCGTCAATTGGCATAATGGGTTCAGTTACTGGAGACTATATTTCCGTAACTCCAGTACCAACTTGCTCATTAGCGGGAGTTGTTGCACTTACCGGAGCAACAGCTTCTACAACCCTAGAAAATGATTTAAACAAATGCAGCATAAGGACTAGGAAATTCACTTTTACTTCAATTTCTTGTACTACCCCCACTGTGGGCACAGGTGTTGCTTCTCCATCTGTAAGTTGCAGCAATTTTACTACTAACTTAAATGTAACTGGCGGTGTGGGCGGCTGCGGTATCAATTATCAATGGTACCAATCTTTAACTGGTGGCGCAAGTTTTACTGTTTTATCTCCAACATTAACCGTTCCAGCATACACAGCAGCAGTCACGAGCGCAACTCCATCAATATTTAAATGTGTTGTAACTTGCGTTGCAGGGCCAACAAGCGCAACTACAACAGCATTTACAGCCTCAGTAGGTATAGGTGGAGCAGGTTTAGGAAGTTTTAGTGTAACACCTACCTACTCTGTTTCAGCTACAACTTGTAATTTTGGTAACGAATTATTTGCCTCTGGCACTGGTTCATTAACAAGTGTATGTACTAATACTGCTTTTTATACTGGCGCTGATGTAGTTTATGCCTTTACGCCAACATCTACCTTATCTATTTATAATGCAAGTTTAACAGTTGCTAGTGGAACAATGGCAATGCATTTATACAAAGGTTGTCCAACTTCAACAGCTGGTATTTGTATAGCGTCATCAAATACAGTTATGGCTGCTGGTGCATCCAGTGTAGCATTAATTCCAGTTACTACTTCGTGTACAGCCACTGGCGGAGTAGATGTAACCAATTCTAATACATATTACTTAATTATTGATGGTGTGGGTACATCCACAACCTGTGGAACCTATACTGTAAACATGGCAGCCAGTGTACCTACAACCACTTTTGCTTGTAATTTAAATTATACTACAGCCTCGATTACACCAACAATAACAGCAATAGTGGGTAACACAGTAACAAAAACCACAAACGCATTATCTGGCTTAATTAATTTGCCATTTTCGTTTTGTTTTGATGGAAGACCCTATAACCAAATTTACATTTCAGACAACTCTACTATTATTTTCCCGGCAGTATTTTGTAACCCGAATTTAACGGCTACTTCTGGCGGAGCATCAACTTATGCAGCTGCCGCTGCTGCAACAGGCACCTTAATTAGCGCTCCAGCTCCAGTTAATAACACATCGGTTCCACGTAATGCAATTTTAGCGCCTTGGCAAGATTTAAATCCAACTTCAATAGCCACAGCATCCATTCAAACTTTAACAACAGGCACCTTTTCAAATTCTACACAAGTTTTTACTATTAGTTATACTAATTGTCCTATGACTGGCTGTGCTTCTGGCACATTAAACACTACCGTGCAAATAATATTATATGAAACTTCGAATATTATAGATATCCATGTTAAAAACAAACAAGTATGTATGGCTAATAATAGTGGACTTGCTATTATGGGCTTACATAATTATGATGGTTCTAGATATTTAGCTCCGTTAAGTTCAACTACATTAAATGCTTCAAACACATGGACAATGGTAAATCAGGCTTTTCGATTTACACCAACCTGCGCTACAAGCTCAGCTTGTACTTTAGCGGCACTACCAATTAATTTTAAAAGTTTTGATGGCGATAAAATAGATAATATAAATACACTATTTTGGAGCACAGCCATGGAAGAAAACATGGATTACTTTGTAATTGAACGCTCCTTAGATGCTCAGTATTTTGAAGAGATTGCTATCATTGAAGCAAAAAATATTGGCTCTGATTATATTTATAAAGATTTTACCAATGATAATTCTCAAATAAATTATTATCGCCTACGAGCTGTAGAAAAAGATTTGAAATATACTTATACTAAAATAATTGCCATTGGCACCGAAAATGGTGCTGTAATTAGCGTACACCCAATTTATCCTAACCCTACCAATACAATTTTTAATATTCCTATAGATTCAAGAAAACAAGGCGATGCCACGATAGTTGTATCTGATATATTTGGAAAAACTGTTTTAAGGCAACAAAATAATCTTAAACTCGGACCAAATTTATTTAGTTTAGAAGTGGAACATCTTGCAAAAGGAATATACTACATAGAAATACAAAACACCATTAACGAAGTTATTACTAAACAAAAATTAGTCATAAACTAAATTCATAAATCATTATTATGAATTATAACGTTAAAACATGCAGAGATACTGAAACTTTAAATCGCATTATAAATTTAAGATACGAAGTTTTACGTAAACCTTGGAATAAGCCAATAGAAACAGTTACAGACGATTTAGAATCATCATCAATTAATGCGTACATCGAAATTGATAATGAAATAATTGCATGCGCGCGTTTACAAAACAATGGTAATAATTATGGGCAAATACGATATATGGCCGTTGCTAAAAACCAACAAGGAAAAGGGCTAGGGAAATTAATAATAGAGCATCTTGAGCTCGAAGCAAAACAATTACAACTAACTACTATTGAACTACAAGCGCGCGAAAATGCGATTGAGTTTTATAAAGCTTGTGGATACAGGATTAAAGAAAAATCTTTTTTAATGTGGGAAACTATACAGCATTATTTAATGACAAAAAATATTTGATTTCGACTTATTGATACTAAAACAAGTAGTATATTAGTTTAGTGATAAACAAAAAATTAAATATTCTATTTTTATGTTCGTGGTTTCCAAATCCAGAAAATAAAAGCAACGGAATTTTTATTAAACACCATGCACAAGTTTTAGCTTTGCAACATAATGTAACTGTATTATTTGCAAAATCGATAGACAACATTACAAAAGATTACTCAAATACAGTTTCGGAAAATAATTATACCGAACACTGTTTATTTTATCCGAAATTAAAAAAAGAGATACCTTTATTATCCTCGATTAAAAAATACTTAGCCTATTTAACGCATTACAAAACATTGTTAAATAAAGTTCAAAACGATAACTCTTTTGATGTTATACATTTAAATACCATTTTCCCTGCAGTTATACCAACCTTTTATGTTTTAAAAAAATATCCAAAAGCAAAATTATTTATTACCGAACATTGGAGTGGTTATTACCCTGAGGATGGTAATTATAAAGGGTTTTTAATAAAATTTTTTACGAAAAAAATTATAAAAAAAGCCACGGCCGTTTTTGTTATCAATAACCGATTACAATCAGCTATGCAGGCTCATCAGCTAACGGCAAACTATGAGTTGATAAATAACACTGTTAATACAACCGTTTTTAAACCTATAAATTCTGAAACTAATTCGAATAGCTTGAGAATTTTACATGTTTCATCTTTAGTAAATAGAGAAAAAAACATACTTGGTATTATTTCTATCATTGAAAAATTAAAGGAAAATAATATTGATTGCAGCTTAACTATTGTTGGTGAAAATAAGCAAGAGCAACCTGTTTATGAAAAAATAATTTCAGATAAAAAGTTAACCAACACTATCACTTTTGTTGGTTATAAAACTCAAACTGAAATAGCAACTTATTTAAATAACAACGATGTATTTTTGTTGTTTAGCAATTTTGAAGGGATGCCAAATGTTATATTGGAAGCCTTAGCTTGTGGATTGCCGGTAATTACAACAAATGTAGGTATGGTAACAACCATGATTCCTGAAAAAATGGGCGTTATTTTAAAAACAAATTCTATTAAAGAATGTGTAAATGAGCTACAACAGTACAATAGAGCAAATTTTTCTGATAAAGAAACTATGCATCAACATATTGTAACTCATTATTCTGCTACAGCAGTATGTAACCAAATAACATCATTATATCAAAAATATTAATAATGATAAAAAACATCATATCTACCCTATTTACAAAAGGATTTGTGGCTATAATTAATTTAGCCATCCTCCTTATTTCATCTAAACTATTAGGAGTTGATGTGCGTGGGCAAATCAGTTTATTAATACTGAACTTAGCGATTATTCAAATTATAACTGAAATTTATACAGGCTATACCTTAGTCTATTTCATCCCTCGTTTTTCTTTAATGAAAACATACAAAATGGGAGTCGTATGGACTCTTATTTCCGTTATTGTTTCTTCGGCTCTTTTATTAACGTTGTTTTTAGTATTTCATGTTGGTGAAAATACCAACTGGATTCATTTATGCGTCTTGTCCATTGTCATTATTTCGCACTCATTTCATATGGTAATTTTATTAGCCAAAGAAAAAATAAAAGCCTACAATTTTCTTAATTTTTATCAGCCAACTGTTTTGTTGGGAACCTTATTGGTATGTATTTACGTGTTAGATATTTACAGTGTATACAGTTATATCATCGCTTTATATGTTTCATTTTGTTCATCATTTCTTTTATCAGTCTATCAAATTTTCAGGGTATTTAAAACATCCATATCCAATACCGATGAAGTTTTTGAGCCAAAACAAATTCTGAAAAATGGTTTTTTAAATCAGTTAGCAAACTTAACACATATGCTTAGTAACCGATATAACTTTTATTTACTTGGGAGTACAGTTTTGGTAGGCGTATATTCAAGCGCTACATCATTAATAGAATCTGTATGGATTATAAGCGGGAGCGTTACTCCTATTATATTAACCTTTATTGCTAACTCAACCGATAGCACCAAAAACTCGAACGTAACTTTTTTATTAGCGAAAATATGTTTTATCCTTTCCATTATGTGTGTAGGTGTTCTAATATTTATTCCTGATGATTTTTTCACCTATATTTTAGGTAAAGATTTCTCCAGTACAAAAAACGTCATGCTTCATTTATCCCCAGGAGTCATTGTTATTAGTTTTTCGACTATTATTAGCCACTACTTTTCGGGCTTAGGTAAACAAAACTACTTGGTTTTAGCCAATGTGGCAGGTTTTATTACTACAGTAATTTTTGCTCAGTTTTTAATAAACAAATATCAACTCATAGGCGCTTGTTATGCGGCCTGCTTATCTTATTTTGTTGCTTCAACTATTTTAACTATTCTTTTTATGACAAAAAATAAACTTTCATTTACCTCATTATTTCGTTTAAAAAAAGATATTAATCATTTGCGAAATATTTAAAAATAATGTCAATAAGACATTAAAATTTAATTGGCTTATTAATTGATAATGTTAAGTACAAATTATACATTTAATTAAATTTAAAATTTAAAATTATGGCAGTAGTAAAAGTAATAGAAGTAATCTCTACCTCAACAAAAAGCATTGATGATGCAGTGCAAAGTGCAGTAACAGAAGTATCAAAATCTATAAGAAACATTGATTCGGTTTACGTGAAAGACATTAAAGCTCATGTAAAAGATGGTAAAATTACTTCTTGGGGTGTAATATGTAACTTATCATTTAGAGTTGATACAAGCGCTAAAGAACCAAAAAAAAAGAAAAAATAATTAACAGATAAAAACACAACAACATGGCATTAGAAATAACAGACGCAAACTTTGAAGAGTTAGTATTAAAATCAGACAAACCAGTATTAGTAGATTTTT
>JAYSTR010000175.1:0-7996 GCA_043719555.1 Bacteroidota bacterium
CTTATAATTGGCTACAAAAAATAAAAGTTGAAACATATAATTAATTTGTAATATTATACAAGAAAATGGAAGCACAGTTAGGTAAAAACATCTTTGTAATTGATGATAATAAAATGTTTTGCTTAATGCTAAAAGAAGCTTTAAGTAAAATTTCTGAAATCGCCTGTTTTAATATTCATGTGTTTGAAAATGCTGAAGATTGCCAAAGTTCTTTACATCTTAATCCTGAATTAGTTATTGTTGATTTTCATTTAGATAGTAAAAACGAAACTGCAATAAATGGACTTGAGGCTGTAAATTTAATAAGAAACGTTAGTCCTTTATCGAATTTTATCATGATAACTAATAATCAAGAAACAGAATTGTTTGTTAAATCAAAACAATATGATATTTACGATTATATTATCAAAGGGCCACTTGTTGCTTTTAAACTTAATTTAAGTATTCAACAATGGTTAAATTTTTTTAATTCTAAAAATAAAACACCTTGATGTAATAATAGATAAACGTTAGATGCGCTTATTTTTTTGAATCTTTAGTTATCTATTATTGTATTTTCTTCTATAAAGAAAATACAAATAAGATCCGATTTTTTGTATTTTTGTTAAACATGGTGTAACTCTTGCCATTGTATTAACTCTGTGAACCATATTTATTCTAAAATAATAGAAATAGAAAACAGTAATGCTAAAGCAGCACTATGTACTATTATTGCAACTAAAGGTTCTGCTCCCCGGAAAACTGGTTCAAAAATGATTGTTTATGAAAATGGAAAAATAGCAGGAACAATTGGTGGCGGAGAACTCGAAAAAAAAGTAATAGAACAAGCCTTAAATGTTATCCAAAACAATACTTCTAAAATCACCACTCATAATCTCGTAAGCGAATTGGCTATGTGTTGTGGCGGAACGGTTGAATTATTTATCGAACCTATTATGAATAAAAAAAAGTTATATATTTTTGGTGCAGGGCATATTGGTAAATCTTTGGCAAAGTTTGCAGTTGAGCTTGATTTTAATGTCTCTTTAATTGACGAACGTTATGAAGCTTTTGATGATATTGATATTCCGGAAGCAACTCAACTAAAAGAACAACATGCAACGGCTATAGAACAATTGAAGTTTGATGAGCATACGTTTATCGTTATTTTAACGCATAATCATCAATATGATAGAGAAATTTTAGCACTTACTTCTATGAAACAACATCAATACATAGGTATGATAGGTAGTGAAAGAAAAGTGGAAATTGCTAAAAAGAATATGATGGCTTCTCATATTATGGATGCCGAAAAAATTGCAACAATAGATATGCCCATTGGTTTGGATATTGAAGCAATAACTCCTCAGGAAATTGCTATTAGTATTTTAGGAAAGCTGATAGATGTGCGTAATAAAAAAGCCATAGCTACTAAAGCATAAAGTTTTATTAAATAATTGTTAATGGGCAAGAATATATCCTAGCAAGATTTTATTAAATTTACAAGAACGATACTTTAATTTTATATTACATGCAACAAACCATATCATTTGTATTAGACGGAAAAATTCAAACTCTTGAATTTAATCAGCAGTTTAGTCCTACAACTACTGTTTTAAATTTTTTACGTAAAAGTGCCACACACAAAGGCGTGAAAGAAGGCTGTGCCGAAGGTGATTGTGGCGCCTGCACTTTAGTTATTGGTGAGTTAAATCAAGAGCAAGGATTAACCTATAAGGCAATGGATTCTTGTTTGGTGTTTTTACCGATGATACAAGGTAAACAATTAATTACAGTCGAAAATTTAAAGCAACAAAAAGGTAATTCCGAAATTTTACATCCAGTTCAGCAAGAAATGGTGGATTGTAATGGTAGCCAATGTGGGTATTGCACTCCAGGTATTATTATGTCGATGTTTGCGTTATATAAAAATGAAAATAATCCTAGTAAAGAAATTATTGAAGATAGTTTAACAGGAAATTTGTGTCGATGCACAGGCTATAAACCTATTATCGAAGCTACTGCTAAAGCCTGTGTTAATAATGGAGCGGATCATTTTGTTCAGGAAGAAAAACAAATAATTGATTTATTGCTTCAAATAAAAAAGACTAATAGTTCGATTCAAGTAAATACTGACTCACAAAAATATTTTCAACCAAAAACAAAAGCAGAAGTATTTGAATTAAGAAATAAAATGCCAAACTCTGTTTTAATTAGTGGAGCTACTGATGTTGCTTTGCGTGTTACAAAGCGTCACGAAGTGTTGTCAGAAATTATTGATTTATCAAATGTAGAGGAACTTAAAAAATGTACTCGTACTGATTACCTCATTAAGTTTGGTGCGGGTATGAGTTTAGAAGAAGTGAAACAAATTGCAAAAACAGAACTTCCAGCTTTGCACGAAACATTGGCTGTATTTGGATCTAAACAAATTAGGACACTCGCTACCTTTGGTGGTAATTTAGGCTCTGGCTCTCCTATTGGTGATACCTTACCTGTGCTTATGGCCTATGATGCTGAAATTAAATTACAAAGCACAGATGGCGATAGAATCATTAACATGAATAAATTTATTTTAGGTTACAGACAAACTGAACGTAAGCCTAATGAAATTATTACTTCTGTAATTATTAATAAACCATCAGCAAATACAAAAGTAAAATTCTATAAAGTTTCAAAAAGAAAAGACTTAGATATTTCAACAGTAAGTGCTGGCTTTAGTGTAACGCTTAGTAATAATAAAGTTGATTCTATTATTTTAGCCTTTGGCGGAATGGCAGCAACTACAAAGCGTGCAACAGAAGCCGAAGTGTTTTTGACTGCTAATGAATGGACGAGAGAAAACATTGAGCAAGCAATGGAGATGGTTCAAAAAGCATTTACGCCAATTTCAGATGCACGATCTGGTGCTGAGTTTAGAAGCATAGCCGCTAAAAACTTATTGCTAAAATTTTGGAACGATACCACTAATAACTAGTCTAATCACAATTAAGAATTTATACAATGAATATTCCTCACGATAGCGCCATTAAACATGTTTCAGGACAATCCATTTATATTGATGATATGCCCATCAATTCGCAATTGTTAATTGGACGTGTATTTTACAGTAAACATGCGCACGCAAAAATAACTTCATTAAATATAGATGCGGCAAAAAAACTTTCGGGTGTTCACGCCGTGTTATCCTATAAAGATATTCCTGGCCATAATCAAATGGGGCCAGTTATTCATGATGAACCTTGTTTGGCAGTTGATGAAGTGATATGTGTTGGTCAGGCAATAGTATTAATTGCTGCAGAAAGTGAAGAGATTGCTATAGCAGCTGAAAAACTAATTGAAATTACCTACGATCCCTTAGAAGCAATTTTAGATTTACGAACTGCTATTGGTAAAAATGCCTTGTTAGGTCCTGTAAGAACGATGCAAAGAGGTGATGTGGAAGCTGGCCTAAAAGCATCTAAACATATTATTAAAGGAGAACTTGAAATTGGTGCACAGGAACACTGGTATTTAGAAACGCAAGCCTGTATTTGTGTACCTGGCGAACAGCAAGAAATAACAGCCTATAGCTCAACGCAACATCCATCAGAAACACAAGCAATTATTGCGGAAGTTTTAGGTATTGGTAAGCACGATGTAGTTGTTGAAACTCGCCGGATGGGTGGAGCCTTTGGTGGAAAAGAAACACAAGCAAATTGGACAGCTGCGTGGTCTGCATTATTATGTCATGCTACTAAACGCCCTGTAAAAATTAGATTGTTTAGAGATGATGATCAAATTATGACAGGTAAGCGTCATCCTTTTTTAATTGATTATGAAATTGGCTTTGATGATAATGGAAAAATTAATGCGATGAAAGTTGTACAAAATGCCAATGGTGGTTGTGCTACCGATTTGAGTTTAGCTATTTTAGAACGAGCGATGCTTCACGCAGATAATAGTTATTATATACATAACGTACTTGTAACTGGAAGAGCTTTTAAAACCAATTTACCATCGAATA
Organism: Bacteroidota bacterium; assembly: GCA_043719555.1. Taxonomy (GTDB): domain Bacteria; phylum Bacteroidota; class Bacteroidia; order B-17B0; family Aurantibacillaceae; genus UBA4416. The sequence continues at coordinate 3,986 of JAYSTR010000175.1, forward strand.
CAGCCTACAGAGGTTTTGGAGGTCCGCAAGGTGTAGCAGGTATTGAAACAATGATTGATCGTATTGCACGACAATTAAAAATTGATGCTGCAGAAGTGCGTAAAATAAATTTTTATGGTACTGATAAAGATAATATTACACATTACGGACAAGAAGTTGAACTGAATCGTTTAGATGTGTTGTATAATCAATTAATGACGACTTCAGAATATCACAGCCGAAGAAAAGCGGTGAATGAATTCAATGCCAAAAATGAATTTTATAAAAAAGGTTTAGCGATTACCCCTGTAAAATTTGGTATTTCTTTTACCACTTCGTTTTTAAATCAAGCAGGAGCATTGGTTAATATTTATAAAGATGGAACGATTTTAGTAAACCACGGCGGCACAGAAATGGGGCAGGGATTAAATACTAAAATTATGCAAGTAGCTGCGGCAGAGTTAGGCGTAAGCACTTCTAAAATAAAAGTAAATGCTACTAATACCTCTAAAGTTCCAAACACATCTGCTACTGCAGCTTCTGCGGGAACTGACCTTAATGGTATGGCGGTAAAAGATGCGATTGATAAATTAAAAAAACGTATTACCGAATTATTTGCCCATGAGTTTAGTAAACCATTTCCTGAAAACCCATCGTTGCAAGAAAATATAGTAATTGAAAATGATGTAATTTTTGATTCGAAAAATCCTGATAGAAAAATTCCTTTTGATGATGCAATGATGATTTGTAATTTAAATCAGATTAGTTTAAGTGCAACAGGATTTTATAGAACGCCTGATATTGGTTGGGATAAAGCAACAGGTTGGGGGAAACCTTTTAATTATTATGCTTTTGGAATGTGCGTGAGTGAGGTATTGGTTGATACATTAACGGGTTTTTATAAAGCCTTACGAACTGATATTTTACACGATGTAGGTGATTCCATAAATCCTGGTATTGACAAAGGACAAGTAGAAGGCGCCTATGTTCAGGGTTTAGGATGGTGCACAACCGAAGAAGTAAAATGGAATGATAAAGGACATTTATTAAATCATTCGCCTGACACTTATAAAATTCCTTCAGTACAAGATATACCAGAAGATTTTAGAGTAGAATTGATGACAGGTATTCCAAATCCAAGAGCTATTAGAAAAAGTAAAGCCGTTGGAGAACCTCCATTTATGCACGCTTTTGCAACCTGGTTAGCGATTAAAGATGCTATTTCTTCTGTAGCGGATCATAAATTGGAGCCGCAATTTAAATTACCTGCAACTAACGAAGTTATTTTATTGAGTATCGAAGAGTTGAAGAAAAGGAAATAGGTTTAAAACAGTTACTCTACAGAAATTAATATTCTATTCAGTTTTTTTTACTAAAATTTTAAATGATTTCATTTTAAAGACAAAACAATCTCACATAAATATTATATGAGATTGCTTCACTGCGTTCGCAATGAGGAGTGATAAATTAATTCACTGCTTTTTGACGACGGCCTTCTAATATTTTTAAGAATGAACGTGTTCTTATTTCGTCCATCGTTAAGCCTGTAGCTGTTACATCCTCTGCACTAATTGCTCCACAGTTCATTGCGCGTAAAAAATAATTTAATAAACCTTGTCCTGTAGCAGCATCATCAAATACATCATCCGTTAAGGTAGCTCTAGCTGCTTTTTCTACAAAGGCTTTCAAACGTTTAGCTGCATCTTCGTAGCTCTCTAAAAAGAAAGAATAAACTGCTGCATAACGCATCGGGAACTGCGCAGGATTTAAATCCCATCCTTGATATAGTCCTTTCCATAACGAATAACGTGTATGGTTGTAAGCTTTTTTCCAACTACGTTGTACTACTCTTTTATTTTCAGCTATTTGCTCTGCTGTTAAATTATCTCCTCTATGTGGGCCTATTGGCATTACATTCGTAGCTCCATCCGATAACCAAATACCAGTTGCTCCTAAAGAAACTTTCATAAAATGATGTGCAAAGTCGCATACAGCATGTCCCATATCTTGGTATTTCGCCGTAATGTTACAAGCAGCAGTATAATCGTATGTTCCAAAGGCAGTAGCAATCATTCGTCCTTTACTTGCTTCAACAAAAGTTCTTAAAGGATTTTTTCCGTCTTTATCAATAACCGCTTGAGTGGTTTCTACCATCATTTCCATTTTAAGCGCACCACTTTCAATTTTAGTGTTGGCTTCAATCATTTCAAATAATTTTACTAATGCAGTAACTTGATCAGGGATAGTTACTTTTGGTAACATCACCACAAAATTATTTGGTAGTTTACCATCACTATGTTCTGATAAAGTCGTTAAGAAAATATCCAATGTTCTAACGCCACGTTCTTTTAAATCTTCTGTAAAAGGTTTAATTCGTATGCCTATAAATGGCGATAAGGAATTTGCTTTCATTCCCTTTGCTACTTCAATAGCAGCTTGCTCTGCAGTTGCATCTTCTTCTTCCCAAGAACGATTTCCAAATCCATCTTCGAAATCAATTCTGAAATCTTCTAAAGCTTCAGTTTTTAATTTATTGATGACTTTATTATACGTTGTATATGATAACCAAGCCGATTCTTTTTTACGTTCTATCTCGGTACTAGCATCCATTTTTTTAATCAATGCATCGATAGAAGCAGCATCTGTCGGTAAAGACTCGTGACCTGAAAGTTCTATAGCTTTAGCAAACTCAACAAAATTTGAAGCGTTGTTCATTAATGTTTTCATTGCTGCTTGTCCCATTTTTGCAGCTGAATCAGCTGTAAATAAATCTGCACCACCATACACCGTGTGTACAGGCTGTCTATCGGGTTTATCGCCAGGGTATATTTTCTGAAAGGCTTTATTTGCTTTTCCTAATTCATTAAGGATAGATTCTTTTTCTGTAGTTGGAATAGATTGTTTCATATAATTAAATTTTTATAGATAATATTTAAGTTCAAAATTATTTGTTCGGGTTTTTAGCTCCCTCTGTAAGTTGAGTAGCCATAAGGATTTAAAAGCAATGGTACGTGGTAATGAGAAGTATCTGTAGTTTCAAAAACAATAGTTACAGACGGATAAAATGCTTTTTCTCCTTGTGCTTTAAAGTAAGATGCCGTATCAAACACCAAGCGATAAATACCTGGCTCTAGCAATGTTTCATTTGATAATAAACCTGGAAGTCTCCCATCGGTATTTGTTTGTCCATTACCAATCATTGTCCAGCTATCATCAGTGTTAGGTTTTTCGAGAATTATTGCGACTCCCTGTGCAGGCTTTCCTTTTGAGGTATCTAAAATATGTGTGGTAATTTGGCTCATACTTTTTTATTTTCTTTTTTGTTTCGCCGATTGCTAAAGCAAGTGGCTCATACGTATTTAATTAAGATAGTAATTTTTCGAGACGAATGTGTGTTATTTTATTTTGTTCGTTCATTGCAATGTTTAATTCTGTTGTTGCATCGTTTGTTAAACGAGCTTTCAATAATGCTAACATTTCTTCGGCTGTTTTTCCAGTAGCACATACAATAAAAATATATCCGAATTTTTTTTCGTAAGCTTCGTTACCTTCTGCTAATGCAACCAACGTATTGTGCGTTGCAGTATTCACTCCTGATTGTTCGCCACCAGCCCATTCTTTGGTTGATGCAAATTTCTTTTCTAAATTTTTTAAGTCGCCAATTTTTGGATGATGAGTAAATGCTTCTAATCCATCCTGTGAAGAACAGTTTGCCCAAATATGATTTGACGCATTAATTAATTCCGCTTTATTTTTAAATGGTTTTTTATGAGCCAATTGACTAGCCCAGGTTGCAGAGCCACAACATTTAAAAAATTCTTCGTTTGCCTTATCTGTGCTTAAATTATTTAACTCTTCAATACTCATTCTTATTTTTTAATAGTTCCAAATAAACGCATACGACTTACACCTCCATCAGGAAAAATGTTTAAACGCACGTGTGTGAATGGTCCGTGGTTTGAAATTTGCTCTTCGAAAAAATGCTCGTGGTCTGGTTGTAATTTTTGTTTTGGTAAAATTTCAGTCCAAGTA
>JAYSTR010000176.1:0-7935 GCA_043719555.1 Bacteroidota bacterium
GCTAGCGGCAATGGTCCTCGACCTCTTCGCCGTCCTCCTGGGTGGCGCCACGGCGCTCATGCCCATTTACGCCCAGGAAATTTTGCACGTCGGACCGCAGGGGCTCGGCTGGCTCCGCTCAGCCCCCGCAGCCAGACATTACTTGCGTAGAAGCTTCTGATGAAGCAATTGAAATTGCCAAAAAAGAATTAGGTAATAAAGTAAAATTTGTGAATTCATTATTTGAAACAGCAACACTTCCTAAAAAATATGATAATATTGTTTTAACTCATGTGTTAGAACATATTGATAATCCAGTTGCTTTAATGAAACGTATTAACGATGAATGGTTAAGTGATAACGGACGATTCTTTTTAGTTTGTCCAAATGCGAATGCACCTTCTCGTCAAATTGCAGTTAAAATGGGTTTAATTACACATAACTCAGCTATCACTCCAGCTGAAAAAGAGCACGGACATAATATTACTTATACATTAGATACACTTGAAAGAGATGCAAAAGCATCTGGTTTAAATGTTGTTCACCGCTCAGGCATTTTCTTTAAGGCTTTAGCTAATTTTCAATGGGATCGTTTATTAGGTACAGATATTATATCTCCAGCCTACTTAGATGGTTGTTATGAATTAGGGCAACAATATCCTGATTTATGCAGCAGTATTTTTTTAATGTGCGAAAAAGGACCTAAAAAATAATTGAGTATGAGTCACATTTCCGTATGCTTTGCTGTATACCAAAATCAAGGTGCGTTAACACAACTGTATAACGAAATTACTCATGAACTTACAACCCATTTCCCAAACGATACCTATGAATTGTTATTTGTAAATGATGGCTCAAAAGACGAATCATTACAAGAATTAATTGAGCTAAATAAAAAAGATAATCGTGTAAAAATTATTTCATTTTCGCGAAACTTTGGGCAAATGGCTGCAATTTTAGCAGGTTGGGAAAACGCCACTGGTGATGTAGTTATTAATATGGCTGCCGATTTACAAGATCCTCCAAAACAAGTAACCGCCATGTTAAATGAATGGAAGGCTGGTAACGAAATAGTAATTAGTTACCGCCAATCCCACGGTACATCATCTGCCAAAAAATTTACATCAAAGTTGTTTTATAAAATGATGTTGCCAAATGTACCACCCGGTGGATTTGACTTTGCTTTAATTGATAGAAAGCCAATGAATGCGATTAATTCATTAACTGAAAGAAACCGTTTTTATCAATACGATATTTTGTGGGCTGGATTTAAAGTTAAGTTTATACCGTATGATAAATTAGATAGAACAATTGGTAAATCTCAATACAATTTTTTTAAACGTTTTAAAAATTTTTACTCTGCATTTTTAAATGTAAGCTATTTCCCGTTGCGATTATTAACCAGTATTGGAGGCATTGTTGCTTTATCGGGTTTTTTATACGCGCTAAATATTGTTTATGCTTATTTCTTTTTAGAAACTCCGTTTAATGGATGGGCACCAATAATGATTGTTACCTTAATTATCGGTGGACTAATCATGCTAATGCTTGGCGTATTAGGAGAGTATATTTGGCGTATATTGGATGAAGTGAAGCGAAGACCAAATTACATTATTGATAAGAAGTGGGATTAATAAAAAACCGAAGTACTTACTTCGGTTTTTTTTGCAAATATATTTTTACTAAAAATTACTTTCTCTCAAATACAAATATTTTATATTGAGATTTTGGTGGATTATTTACTAAATCAATATTAGGCGCCCACACATAATTTGTATTGTTATCGTACATATCAGCAAAACCAATTAAATTATATTTTTCTGCGCTAAATTTATCAAACCACGGGAAAATTAAATTTTTCACATTTGGGTTAGCTAACCAAGATATGGCATGAGAATAAAAAACTAAAAATCGAGGGTTGGCTTTTTCTACATCAAAAATAAATTCCTTTTGCCATTCCTCTGCTTTCTTTACAGGAAACTCCAATAAGGCTCCAGAGCCAGCAAAGCGCGAAGGTGAAATTTTATTTGTATAAAAATACATTTGAATTTCTGTACCAAAAACAGCTAATTTATCTTCTGGCTTCATCAAAGTATTTAACTTATCGGCAATTACCTTTGATTCTGGAAACGGATTAAGTCCGTAAACCTGCCTAACTAATTTACTAGGATTTTTGGTAAAATAATATTTTTTTAACGCATTAAGGTTCGAAAAACAGGCTATTAATAATACGCCAACAGCAATATATTTTGCATTATTTTTAAAATTAAATTTATTTTCAAGAAAATAATTTAGAGTATAAAAAAATGACCCTGCCGCAATACAAACAGTAGGAACCCATTGTAAAAAATAATGACCATAATAATGGTTTCCTGGCATAACTGTAAAAAAACCAAATAAATGAAAGCCTAGAATAAATAGTTTAATCCACATTTTCACATCGGTTAACCAGAGTAAAAAAGGCGCGATAAAAGAAATCACCCATATAAATTTGTAATTATCGTATATGCTTGGCCATGTCATTTTTAAATATTCAGTGCCTTGTTCATAAGAAATTACCGATGAATACTCTTTTCGGATATCAAAAAACCAATAATTAAAATCTTCCCAACCTCCACGCTTCCAAACAATTAATAGATCAATTAAAACTGGAACCAAAACAGCTAAGGAAAAAAATACAATTGATAAAATAATGGTTTTCCAGCTTCTGTTTTCCTCAAAATATAAAATGCCAGTAAATAAAATCCCAGCAAAGAGCCCTAGAAAAAAAGAAGTTTGCTTTACTTCAAACGCAAATGAGAAAAATATACCTGATAGAATAATCCAAAAATATTTTTTTGATTTTAGAAAAAGTAAAAGAAAATAAATTGCAATGATCACAAATAAAGCGACCAAATGTTCTGATTGCACTGTAAATCCAGAAATAGACATATTCATTGATAATAAGGCAAAACAAAAAGCACTTGCAATACCAGCTATATTATTAAAAATATGTCTACCAATTAAAAATATAATTACTGTAGAAATTATATTAATAAGGATAAATGCGACGTGCAGAGATTGAAGAGTATAGCCAAATAAAGCGACAATTAGTGCATAGCAATAAAAAACTCCTGGTAAACGTTGAGATCCAATATCTTTAAATGGCACCGCACCATTTAATAATAATTTACCACAATATGCATACGAACCTTCATCTCGCTCAAAAGGCGCATTTATAAAATGTGATCTTATATATATAATTAAAAAAATAATTAATGCAAGGCCAACTATATAAGGGAAATCTAATTTACTGAATCCGAATTTGGTTTCTGGGATAATGTTTTTTGATGAATTGGAAATACTTTGATTTTTTATCATAAACAAATTAACTTAAATTTTAACTTAAATATAGATGAATGTTTTATAATATTTTAAATATATTTTACTTTTTTTTTGGTAATTAAAAAAAAGATTGTAAATTTGCATTCCATTAAATTAATGGCCCGTTCGTCTAGGGGTTAGGACACGTCCCTTTCACGGATGAAACACGGGTTCGATTCCCGTACGGGCTACGTAAAGTAGCGCAAAACCCTTGCTAAGCAAGGGTTTTTTGCTATATTAAAGTTAATTATCTTACAATGAAAAAACCTAGTTTATACTGGATTTGTCAAATTTTTGGTTGGTTATTTTATGTAGCAGTTAATTTATTTTTTTTTAAACTAAGTTACAGTACAAATTTCAAGGACATCTTAAACTATCTTATTTGGTTACCGGTTGGGATTTTAATAACCCACTTATTTAAATACATTGTTGTAAAGCTAAGGGTATTAAAGTATTCTATATATAAACAAATCCCTATCATTATTATTACTGGAATTATTCAGGCCATTTTGTTTTTCTCTATAACTATTAGTATTGCTATACTGTGTGGGTTGGTTGACTATAAAATTAATATAGTTACAACTACCACATCTATAATAAGTTTAAGTGTCGTATTTATTTTTTGGTCAATCATTTATTTTGGTTACCATATTTTTAAAAATTATAAAGAAACCGAAATTCAAAATCTAAAGCTCGAAGCTTCCTCTAAAGAAATTGAATTAAATAAATTAAAATCACAACTCAATCCGCACTTTATGTTTAATTGTATGAATAGCATACGTGCCTTAGTTGATGAAAATCCTCAAAAAGCAAAAACGGCTATTACGCAATTATCTAATATTTTACGGAACACTTTATTAATGCACAAAAATAAATTTATTACCCTCGAAGACGAAATAAATTTAGTAAAAGACTATTTAGAATTAGAGCATATCAGATTTGAAGAACGATTGAATTATAGTTTCAATGTAAACCCTCAAACACATAAATATCAGATACCTCCAATGATTATACAAACCTTGGTTGAAAATGGGTTAAAACATGGAATTGGCAAAATTGCTGAAGGTGGTTCTATAACTGTTAATGCTTCAGTTGTAAATAATTGTTTAGTTATAGAAATCATTAACTCTGGTCAGTTGGGTTCAATTACTAATTCAGAGTCTGGGTTTGGAATTGAAAATACAACAAATCGTTTAAAATACTTATTTGGGGAAAAGGCAAAATTTGAAATAAAAAATTTAAATAACTCTCAGGTTATTAGTCAAATTAAAATTGAAAGTTAGGATAAACTATATATCTAAAATTAAAAAAGGAGCTGTAAAGCTCCTTTTGTGTTTTCTATCATTATATTTTTACTTTTTCATGTCTTTTAAAATATTACTTGCTTCAAAAATGTAATTGTCTTTCTGAATGTTTTTCGTCCATTTAATTTCACGATTTAATTTAGTTGTATCACTGCTGATTAACTCTTTATCGGAATCTATTAAACTAACCGAAAAGTTTTTAATGTCGGTCTTTAACTCATCGTACTTTTTGTTTTGATCTCTGAATTGTTTTAATTCCGCACGATATTTTTCTAGTTTTAAATTATAACGAGTATCATCTTTTTTCGCTTTTAATTCTTTTGCTTCGTTTTCAATTAATTTAAATGCTGAGCTAGATTTTACACGTTCGTTACTTTGTTTACTAATTTGCGAGTAATTAATCGTTTTGTATTCGTCATAAGTCGCTTTAGCAATTTCATCCCAAGCCATTGGATAATCCATTTCTTTTTCTCCTAAATCAATAAACGCGTAGGGGTCTGGTAAAACCACATCAGGCATTACACCTTTTAATTGTGTAGCGCCACCATTGATACGATAAAATTTTTGCATCGTAATTTTTACTGAACCTAATGGACGCATCGTATCAAACTGAGGTAATAAATACTGATCTAAATCTAAAAACGATTGAACAGTTCCTTTACCAAAACTTTGAGTTCCAATAATAACACCCCGTTTGTAATCTTGTATTGCAGCTGCTAAAATTTCAGAAGCAGAAGCACTATTGTGGTTTATCATTATCGCTAATGGACCATCCCAAACTACATCTGAGTTTTTATCTTCCATTACATTAACTTGCCCAGCTTTACTTCTTACTTGAACTATAGGCCCCTTAGGGATAAATAAACCAGCCATTTCTACAACCTCTTGCAATGAACCTCCGCCGTTATCACGTAAGTCAATTACAATTCCTTCCACACCTTGTTTTTTTAATTTTTCTATTTCCTTACGCATATCCTGAGCACAACGATGCGCGCCATTACGAGTGAAATCAGCATAAAACATAGGCAAATAAATATAACCAGTTTTGTTTTTATTATTTAAGATAGCTGATTTTGCATAGGTTTCTTCCATCTCAATTACATCTCTAACAATAGGAATTACTTTAAATGAGTTGTCTGGTTTTTTTACAGTTAATCGTACTTCCGAACCTTTTTTACCTTTAATTAATTCAATGGCATCATCCATATCCATGTTTGTAATATCAATTGCTTCACCAGCACCTTGCGCAACTTTATGTATTTCATCGCCTGCTTTTAATTCGCCTTGTTTAAAAGATGGTGAACCAACAATAATTTCCGATACTTTTATAAAACCATCTTTTAGTTGTAATCTAGCGCCAATTCCTTCAAATTGCCCGCTCATACTTTGGTCAAATTTCTTTTTATCCTTTGGTGCAAAATATTCAGTGTGTGGGTCATATAAGCCAGTTATGGTATTTATATAAATACTAAATCTATCTTTCGAAGTAATTTTATTTAATCGTTTAAACCAATCTTCATTAGTCTTTAATGTTTTACGACGAGCATCAACTTCTAAACTATCATAAGAACGCTCAGTAAATACAGTATCTTTTTTCGCTTTAGCTTTTTCTTGGTTGGTTAGTAAATCGTCTAAACGAGATAATACCTGATACTTCAACATTTTTTTCCACTCAGCTTTTAATTCTTCTTGCGTTGAGGCATAGTGGGCTTTTTCACCATCGGTTTCATATTCCTCATCAATGCTGTAATTTAATGGCTGAGATAAAATTTCTTTGCTCCAGTTTTCTTTTTCCTTAATACGTTTTGTAATTAAATCTTTCGATAAATTGTAAAACTCAAATGTTCCATCACTTACTTGATTGTCAATGTTTTTACGATAGTTTGCCAATTCATCAAAGTCTGATTTTAGAAGGAATTTTTTATTAAAATCCAATCGTTTCATATACAGAGTAAATGCTTTTTCGCTAAACTCATCATCAGCTTTTAAAGGGGAGTAATGAGCCTGATTGAGCGCAGACATAAGCATATCTAGTAAAATCTGATTTTTACTTACTTGAAAAAAAGTGAAAGAACAAAGGCTAAAAGCAACAATGTATATAATTGGTTTAATAAACGACTTCTTCATAATTACAAATCTACGTGTATATATTGAGTATAATATTAATGATTATAATGAATATTGGCCGTTAGTAACATTCTTTTTTTGTTTAAAGTTTGTTAATTCTTGGGTTTGATATTCCGTTACATTTATCATTCGATTTTATAATTAAACAATTATTGTGCTATGATAGATTTTACACGTTCCGAATTAACAAATTTTGTAATTCATTATGTTGGAAATAAAGGGTTAGGAGAAGAGTTAACGCTTAGTGAAAAACATGTTCAAATTAGTGATGATTTTTTGAAAGATACTGTGATGCGTTATTTAACATCTCCTTTTAAAAATGATATATACTATCAGTTTAAAGCAAAAAATGAAATGCATTATCACGATGTGCAAAGCTATGCTAATGATATATTTAAAAGTCAGTCGATGTTTATAGAAAATTCTAAAAAAATCGCAGAGCATTTATATAACCAATCGATGCATCCTAAAATTAAAGGTGGCGAGTTTTATACTTGCTATTTTAAAGATTGTCAGGTTGATGGCGTGTTGTGCGATGCAATTGGATTATTTAAAACTGAAAATAAAGAAACGTATTTAAAGGTGTTTCAGCATTTAGATAATTTCGATATTGAATGCGATAATGGTATAAATATTAACAAGTTAGATAAGGGTGTTTTAATTTTTAATACCGATCAAAATAAAGGATATAAAATGAGTATTGTTGATACCAATAATAAAATTGCAGATTGCGCTTTTTATTGGGTTGAAGATTTTTTAAATACTAAGCTTAAGGAAAATGCTTATTTCCATACGTCTAATTTTATAGATACATGTAAAGGTTTTTGCGAAGAAGTTTTAACTGAAGAAAATAATGTTACTAAGCAAGATCAAATGATGTTGCTAAATAAAAGCACCAGTTTTTTTAAAGAAAAAGATAATTTTAATTTAAAACAATTTGAAAACGAAATATTGCCTCAGCCAGAGTTACAAGAAGCATTTAGAGATTATCGTAAAACATATAACGATAAAATGGATTTAAATGCTATTGATGATTTCGAGATTTCTCCAACAGCAGTGAAGAAAAATCAGAAGTTTATGAAAAGTGTTGTTAAGTTAGATAAGAATTTCCATATTTATGTTCATGGACGACACGATTATGTTGAAAAGGGTTATGATGAAG
>JAYSTR010000177.1:0-7895 GCA_043719555.1 Bacteroidota bacterium
ATAAACCAAGGATTTAAGTAGTAAGAACCAGCTAAAATAATTTCGGGCTGTAAACCTTTATTACCACCCATTTCTAAAAAGGCATCACAATCTTGAAAATTATTATGACCCGTTACTTGCTTACCAGCAATGTTCCCTTCTTCAACAGGCATACCATCCATAGTAGTAACAATACCAACCATATTTTCATTAATATGAGTCATATCATACGTGCTCACTTCAAACAAAAACGTATTAATACGATATGTACCTGCCGTTATAATAGCCGATTGACGACCTTTGCGACCACCATTGCGCAAAAAAGCCTCTGCGTTTTGAAAAGAATCGCAATCAACTTTACGAGCCAAGATAAAACCCGTTTCTAATTGTTTACCATCTTTAGAAACTACTAATCCAATTTTTCCTTCGGGAATAACGGTAAACGATTGCTGAGTAATTTCGTATTGCCAAATCCATTTCCAGAAATAAATACCGGGAGCTAAGGGTTGCCCCTGAAAACCAGCTTCGCCATCTATAGCAATAATACGACCAGCAGGTAATTCTTTATTGGCGCCAAACAACACGAATTTTTTTGTAACCAAACCAATTTTGTCTTCTGGAATAATAATAATTCCGAATAAACGAAAAATTAATTTGTAAGATAAAAGTAAAATAACGGGAATAATTACCCACCAATAATGCATCAATGTTTCCATAATATATAAGTTTTTAAGTAACTAATGTATATAGAAAACTGATTGATAACAGTTGAAAATTATGAACTAATATAAAGGGTTATGAACTTATTTATTCAGATAAATACAATTCAATTAATCCTTCTGGCGCATTTAAATCAACTGTTTTTAAGTCGTCGTCAATTTCATTTAATAAAGCATCATTAAACGGTAAAATAATTTCGGCACCACTTGGATGGGCAATGGTTATGGTTACGTTTTGAGTTTTGTCGTTTACTTCAACAATTGTTCCAATGTTACCGTGTGTAGAATCTATAACAACATAACCAACAAAATAACTTAAGCTATCTTCATTTTCAATTAAAAATTGAGGTAAACAAAAAGCTTTTTTTCCTATGAGTTTTTTTGAAGTATCAACGTGATCAATGTTTTCGAGTTTAACAATATACCCAGTGTTGGTAGGTTTGCATTCTTCAGTAAAATATGGAACTTGCGAACCATTGATTTCTAAAAATAAGGCTGTTACTTTTGAGTAATCAATTAATATATCTTCGTTTAATCGTAAAATAACATGACCTTTTAAACCATGAGTTTTACTTATATATCCTATTTCTGTTGTTTCCATTATTAATCAATTGTTTCGTTACCGGTATCGAATTTAGGTAAAGCTAGTTTATATTTTACAGCAAAAATTCTTATCACTATAATTAAACTCATGCAAATTGGAGCAGCTGTTGTAGCTTCTATATTAAAATATAATAAGGTGGTAAATAATACAGCCCCTATTATACAAGCTGTTGCATAAATTTCTTTCGCAAATATTAAAGGAATTTCATTTAATAAAGTGTCTCTGATAACACCACCAAATACCGCAGAAATAAGACCTAGTATAACAGCTGCAAAAGGATTAACGTGATACTCTAAACTTTTTTGTACTCCTAAAATGGTGTAGATGCCAACGCCAACGGTATCGAATAAAAACAATGTACGACGTAGTTTAACAATATAGTTTTTAAAAAGTAGTGTAAATAAAAATGCAATAATAATAGATAGCAAAATGTTTTTATCATTTAACCAAGATATAGGATATGCTCCAAGCATCATGTCTCGCAATGTTCCGCCACCTATGGCAGTTATAAAGCCAGTAAAAAATACACCAAAATAATCGTGATAATGTTTTTTATCGCGCGCAGCTAATGAACCAGATATGGTAAAGAAAAATATACCGATAAGATTTAGCCAGTAGAATAACATACGTTCTGTTGTTTGATTTTTGTTTTTTAATTGTTTGAATCTAAAAACTTATAACTTATATCTCAGAACTAGAGCGTAGCGATTCACCTTCCCATTTGGCAACAACAGCACTTGCCACAGCATTACCAACCACATTGGTAGCTGAACGCCCCATATCTAAAATTTGGTCAACAGCTAATAATAATAACAATCCTTCGCCCGGAATATGAAACATACTCAGCATACCGGCAATTACAACTAATGAAGCACGTGGTACGCCAGCCATACCTTTACTTGTTATCAATAAAATTAACATCATTTTAATTTGATCTGCCATAGTCATATCTATGCCATAGGATTGTGCAATAAACACGGTTGCAAAGGTCATATACATAATTGATCCATCTAAATTAAAAGAGTAACCAAGTGGTAATACAAACGATACAATGCGATTACTAATACCGAATTTTTCTAATTGTTCAATTGTTTTTGGCATCGCACTTTCTGAACTTGCTGTACTAAAGGCTAATAAAATAGGTTCTTTTACATGAGATAGTAAAGAGAAAAAATTAATACGACACACTAAACAAATGGTAAATAAAATTCCAAATACAAAAAAGAGTAACCCACCAAAAAAACATAACATTAAATAAGCATAACCACTTAATACATCTAACCCTTGTTGGATAACAACGGCGGTTAAGGCGCCAAATACGCCAATTGGTGCAAAACTCATTACAAAGTTTGTTACCTTAAACATAATGTGCGAAAGACTATCCATTAACTTAATCATTGGTTTGCCTTGTTCGCCAATAGAAGCAGCTGCTATCCCAAAAAATAAAGCGAAAATTACGATTGGTAAAATTTCGTTTTCAGCCATTACACGCACAATACTATCTGGTACTACGTGTGCAATAAAATTTTTAGCATCCTGAGCATTGGCTTTAACGCCTGCATCGGCTGTAGTTTCGGGTAAGTCGAGGGCCATAACTTTGCCTGGTTCAAAAATATTTACAATAACTAAACCTAAACATAAAGCGAGTAGGGTAGCAAACGTAAAATAAATAATGGTTTTTCCTCCAATACGCCCAACTGATTTAAAATCGCCCACTTTGGCTACACCCATTACTAACACTGCTAATACCAAAGGCGCAATAATCATTTTTATTAAACGTAAAAATATATCACTTAAAATAGAAAAGTTGGAGGCTACTTTTTTCTTCTCTGCTTTTAAATTGGTTTTATCAATTTTAGCACAGTGCACTACTAATTGTTTTTCTACTTCAGCATTGCCTTTGGCTATTTTATGAATATAGCTTTGCTCAACTTTATAAGTATTGTTTGTAATCGATTTATTGATGGTATACCCCAAGCCTATACCAATTAACATAGCAATTAATATAATGGTAATGAGTCTGTTTTTTTTACTGAACATATTTTTTGTATTTTATGAATGATAATTGTTTATTGTCATTTCGAGCGTGTCGAGAACTTGTGAGTGTGTGTTATGCTCGCTTCTTGACTGCGCATGAAGTGACAGGCTATTTTTTTGTTAATCATCAGTGTTCTAATATATCATAACTTAGAAACTTTATTTCTTAATACAAAATCGGCAATAACTAAAGCTGCCATGCTTTCTACAATTGGCACTGCACGAGGTAACACGCAAGGGTCGTGTCGGCCTTTACCTTTTATAGTCACTTCGTTTCCTTTTGAGTCTATAGTTTGTTGATCTTGCATAATAGTAGCAACTGGTTTAAAAGCAACATTAAAATAAATATCCTCGCCGTTACTTACGCCACCTTGTATACCACCACTGTGATTGGTTTTTGTTTTTTGCTGATCTCCTTTTTTGGAATCGTTGGGCACAAACACATCATTCATTTCAGAGCCTTTAAAATTAACCGAATTAAAGCCTTCACCAAATTCAAAACCTTTTACAGCGTTTATGCTTAACATTGTTTTTCCAAGCTCTGCATGCAACTTATCAAATACAGGTTCTCCTAATCCAATGGGTGTTCCTTTAATAACACAACTTACAATGCCTCCAATAGTATCGCCTTGTTTTCTGATATCTTCTATATAGCTAATCATT
Source organism: Bacteroidota bacterium (assembly GCA_043719555.1). Lineage (GTDB taxonomy): Bacteria > Bacteroidota > Bacteroidia > B-17B0 > Aurantibacillaceae > UBA4416. The sequence goes on from JAYSTR010000177.1 coordinate 4,003, forward strand.
TTATCGGCTACATCTGCATCAGGGCAACGAACAATGGATTCTTCGGTTTGTGATAAAACTAATTCTTTATAAGATTTTTCTAATTTGATAGGTCCTACTTGACTAACATAAGCATCTATAGAAACCTGATAATGTTTTAAAAATAATTTAGCAATAGCGCCACCAACTATGCGACAGGCTGTTTCGCGAGCACTACTTCTGCCTCCTCCGCGATAATCTCTAATGCCATATTTTTCCTGATAAGTAAAATCAGCATGAGATGGACGATAAGCATCTTTAATGTGCTCGTAATCATTAGATTTTTGATTCGTGTTTTCAATAACAAACCCTATGGGATGTCCTGTTGTTTTACCTTCAAAAATTCCCGATAAAATTTTCACTTCATCTTCTTCTTTACGCTGTGTGGTAATATGAGATTGTCCAGGTTTGCGACGCTGTAATTCGGCTCTAATAAAATCCAAATCAATAGCTAAACCAGCCGGGCAACCATCTATAATTCCTCCTAAAGCCACACCATGACTTTCTCCAAAGGTTGTCAATTTAAAAAGCGTTCCGTAAGTATTACCTGCCATGATGTAAAAATAACAATATTGCTTAAAAATCAGATATAAAATAAATACCTTGCACTTTCAAAATTATAGCTAATATGTCTAAATTATTAATAAAAAACATAAAAACATTAGTTCAGATTCGTGAAGCCAATTGCTTAAAAGTAAGTGGAACTGATATGAAAGAGCTGCCTTGTATTGATAATGCGTGGTTGGCTATTGATAATGGGTTGATTGCTGATTTTGGAGAGATGAGTGATTTTCCGGGTATTGAAGATTGGAAAGGACTGGAAATTATTGATGCAGATGGTAAAATTGTAATGCCTTGCTATGCTGATAGCCACACGCATATTGTGTATGCTGGTAATCGTGAGGGGGAATTTGTGGATAGAATTAATGGGTTGAGTTACGAAGAAATTTTTGCACGTGGCGGGGGTATTTTAAACTCTGCAAAAAAATTAGCAGAAGCAACCGAAGACGAGTTGTTTGAGCAAGCAATGGTACGTTTAAAAGAAGTTATTAGTCAAGGAACCGGAAGTATTGAAATTAAAAGTGGCTATGGTTTAAGTGTGGAGAGCGAATTAAAAATGTTGCGAGTGATTAATCGTATTAAGGATTTAAATTTGATTCCCGTGCGTGCAACTTTTCTTGGTGCACATGCTTTGCCTTTAGCTTATAAAAATGATAAGCAGGGTTACATCAATTTAATTGTGAATGAGATGCTGCCGAAAATTGCCGAAGAAAAATTAGCGGATTATATAGATGTGTTTTGTGAACAAAATTATTTTTCTGCTCAGGAAACAGAATACATATTAAAAGCAGGTAAAGAACATGGGTTAATTCCCAAAGTACATGCCGAACAAATGAGTCACCATGGTGGAATACAGGCAGGTGTTACTTGTGGAGCTATTAGTGTTGATCATCTTGAGTTTTGTAACGATACCGATATTGAAGTATTAAAACATTCTAATACAATGGCAACAGTATTGCCTGGAGCGGCTTTCTTTTTAGGTTTACCATTGCCACCAGCGCGTAAAATGATTGATGCAGGTTTACCTATTGCCTTTGCCAGCGATTTTAATCCAGGTTCTTGCCCAAGTGGTAATATGAATTTTATGATGAGTTTAGGTTGTGTACAATATAAGTTAACTCCCGAAGAAGTAATTAATGCGTCTACTATAAATTCGGCTTATGCGATGCATCAGTCGCATCAAGTAGGCAGTATTACTCCTGGAAAAAAAGCCAATTTTTTTATTACGAAGCCAATTAGTTCGTACGCTTTTATTCCATATAGTTTTGGAAGCAATTTAATTGAGAGTGTATTTATTAATGGGATTAAACAGTAATCACTTACTCCTCAACAATTTTTACTGTCATTCTTAAATCTATTATAGGTCTATCATCCTTGTTGGTTTCCAATTGTGCAATTTTATCAATAACTTCTAAGCCTTCTATCACTTCGCCATAAATGGTGTATTGACTATCAAGATGTGGTGTGCCTCCAATGGTTTTGTATAAATTAATATGCTCTGGTTTAAAGGTGTAGTGAGGTATTTTATCGTACAGAGGATTAATAAAGTCATCCAATTTTTTGTTATAAATTATTAAACTATCATTACTTTTTTGCTCTTTAAATACAACAATTTTATCCATAATGTTTTTAGCTTCTGTATTGCCTTGCAACTCTAATTTTATTTTTTCTATAACATCTTTATTTATGCGTTTTTCGTATTTTTTTAATTCATCATCAGTTCGCACTTTACCTTGTACGATGTAAAATTGCGCTGCCGAAGATGCTTTCGTTGGGTTCACATCATCACCATTACGCGCAGCACAAAGCATTCCTTTTTTATGACAAAGCGTTGGTATAAATTCAGCAGGGACGGTATATTTTAAATCGCCATCGCCTAATAATTTTTCTGACCCAGCCGTTTTACTATCAGGATCACCACCTTGTATCATAAAGCTTTGTATAATTCTATGAAATAATAAGCTATCATAATAATGTTCGCGGACGAGTTTCAAAAAATTATCACGGTGCAAAGGCGTTTCTTTAAATAACTTTACCTTCATGCTCCCTAAACTAGTAGTAATTTCTATCGTTTCTTTACTAAATGTTTGGGCTATGGTTGTTTTACTAATCCAAACGATGGCTAAACTCAATAATAATAATTTTATGCGCATTTTTTTAAAAAATTTGTATATTTGAAATTACTAATATTAAATCATTATCATAACAATGAAAACTAAATATATTTTTTCTGCTATAGTTATTGCTTTTTTTACGATAGTTTTTGGAACGTCTTGCGAAAAAAAAACTGATTGTAAATTAACAGTTAAGGTTGTCGATTCTGCTGGTATGCCAATTGCTGGGGCAGCAGTTAAAGTTTATGCAAATGTAAAAACAGCAACAGGTTCTTCGGTTGAGGCTGATTTAAAAGCAGATGGTATTTCTGATGGTTCAGGAAATGCAGCCTTTACATTTAAGTTACCAGCAATTTTAGATTTGAAAGCTGTTTTTAAAGGAAAAACTGGTGTTGGTATTGTGAAATTAGAAGAAGGGAAATCAGTGGATAAAACGGTTACTATAAAATAAATTGAATTTCAATTATTTAAAGCCATCAACTTAAGAGTTGATGGCTTTTTTTATATATTGTATGAAATTATGAGCGCTAAACACTTTTTACTTTTAGTAATAACTCTCGTCTTCAGTATTACTGTTTTCTCAAATGTAGAGCAGGATTCTTTAGCCTTATTTAAAAAATTACAACAAGCTACTTCTTATCAACAAAAAGTTGAAGCTAATATGGCTTTGTCAAAGTTTTTTTTAGCTAGAAATTTAACACGGGCTATAAGCTATGTAAACACTGTAAAATCAATATCTAAAAAGGCTAATTACAACGAAGGTTTAGGTGATGCCTTTTGGGCAGAAGGAGAGATAAATTATATGTTAAACGATTATGCTTTATCTAAAAGTAATTACATAGAAGCATTATCTTTTTTAAATAAAAAAAACCAAGAGCTTAGTATTGGCGATGTTTATTCTGGTTTAGGAAAAATTGCCTATAAATTAAATGATTTTGATGCATCCTTAACTTATTACAGCGATGCGTTAAAAATATTTGAGAAATACAATTATAAAGATGGTATTGCGGGAATATATATTAATCTCGGATTGTTATATGAAGATTCTCAAAATCAGCCACAAGCAATTGAGTATTATAACAAAGCCTTATTTATTTCGAAAGAAAACAATGATATCGTTGCTGAGGCAAGCTGCTATACTAATTTAGGTAATATTTATGTTGATCAAGAAAAATTTGAGGAAGGTATTAAAGCCCTCGA
>JAYSTR010000178.1:0-20647 GCA_043719555.1 Bacteroidota bacterium
TTAAAGTATTAGCTCATGAAACTATTAATTATGAGCCCGTTTGGAAGGAACGTTTACTCAATGTTTTTGATGCAACGGCCGAACAGTATTTTATGCTGAATGGTTTGTATGGTCAGTTTATTGGAGAAAGTATTAGTGCTTTTTTAAATAAGCATCATCAAACTGCCAACTATATTGCATCACACGGGCACACCATTTTTCATCGTCCTGAGTTAGGTTTTACCACGCAAATTGGTTGCGGTGCTACTATTGCAGCCATCACTAACATTAGTACCATCTGTGATTTTAGAAGTTTAGACGTTGCCTTAAAAGGACAAGGTGCACCCTTAGTGCCAATTGGCGACAGAGATTTATTTCCGGATAATGAATCGTGTTTAAACCTTGGTGGTATTGCTAATATTTCGTTTACAAAACATAATACCACGCAAGCTTTTGATATTTGCATCGTTAATATGGCACTTAATTATTTAACAGAGCAAGTTGGTAAACCCTTTGATGATAAAGGACAAATGGCTTCGAAAGGAAAAACAGATGAAGAGTTATTGAAAAATTTATTAGCCATTAACACTCAGCAAAAATCTATAGGACGTGAGTTATTCGAACATCAGTTTTTGCCGATGCTTTCGCAATCTAAAGAAACTATTGCCGATAAATTAGCAACCTGTGTGGAATATACAGCCATTAAAATTGCCGGTTGTTTAAACGAAATGAGTATTAATTCTGTTTTAGTAACTGGTGGAGGCGCTTATAATAGTTTTTTAATTGAGCGCTTAGAGCATTATTATAAAGGTGGCATTAATATTCCTAACAATACAATTATACAATTTAAGGAAGCTATTATTTTTGCCTACTTAGGTTATTTAAGAATTAATGAGCAAACCAACACCTTACAATCTGTTACCAAAGCTACCAAAAATAGCGTTGGCGGATGTGTGTATTATATTTAAACGATGAATTATTTTTTAGTGTTTTTAGGTGGTGGAATAGGGAGCGTTATCCGTTATCTGTTTTCGTTAATCTTTCAAAAAACAAATGTAGCATTGCCTATAGCTACTTTATTAGCAAACGTTACAAGTTGTTTATTATTTGCAGGAATCATTTATGTATTTAAGGAAAAGCATTTAGTGCCAGATACTTACAAGTATATAGTATTAGTAGGAATTTGTGGTGGCTTAAGCACTTTTAGTACTTTTAGTTTCGAAACCTTTGAACTATTGAAACAGGGATTAACCATATGGGCTATTGGTAATATTATAATTAGCGTACTGTTGTGTGTTGGTCTGTTTTATTTTTTGAATAGATCTATTTCGTAGTTTAAAAATATGGTACGCAGATAACACAGATTTGTTATGATTAGAAAGATTTATGTATTTTAATCTATCGTCATTTCGAACAAAGTGAAGCAATCCCAAACTTAGTATTAGATTACTTCGTCCTTCCTCCTCATAATGAAGAAACAAAAATTAATCCTTTTTAAAGATGCCTGTAATTTTATCTTTTAATAAAATAACTTTCTCAAAATTCTCTTGCAAAGCAGGCGTTGTCATTTCGGTAATTTGAGAATCGCTTAATGATTTAATAGACTCTGGATAAAACAAGACAAAACTGGTGAACTCATTATTTTTATTTAATGTTTTAGGCATATTTTCGATGTGGAAATCGAAGGAAACAGTTTGCTTACGACTACTTAAAAACAAATACAAATCATCTTCTTTAACGTTATCCAATATCAAACTTTCTTCGTAACCGTTAACATCAATGTAGTTGCAAAACTCACGCTTTTTGTCTGAAATTAAATCCGAAAAGGCTTTACTGGTTTTAGGTGGAGCATATAAAACAGCTTGATTACCTATTTGTTTTATAATTGAATTTATTTTACGAACGATGTATACAAAACCTGTTTCAACCTCTGCATTTGGGGTTAGTACTATAACCACACGTCTGTATGTATTTAAGGGTTGTAATATTTTTGATATTACAATTGATTGACGTGTTTTAACTAATAAATTATCAGCTATGGAGCCAAATATTAAATTACCAGTACCATGTTGCGCTTTCCAGCTAATTAAAATATCTGTAATGCTGTAGGCTTTTGCTGTGCGGGCAATACCATCTACTATACTTAAATCCACTTTTTTAAGAACCTGTACATTTTTATCGCCCGATGATATATGTTCTACAACGCCTTCAATTACTTTTTTAACAACATTGATTTTTTCTTCAGCATCTTCGTTTTCTTCAATAATAGATAAAGGATAAATAGGCTCCAATGATTTGTCATCTTTAATCACTAAGGCTAAATCAATTAAACGGGCAATATTTTCGGGGTTACTAACTGGTATTAAAATACGTTCTATTTTATCGTACGATTTTTTACTGGTTTCTTTTTCGCTTACCGCAATTTTTCGGGCAGCTCTTTCGGTAACAAAAGAACTAAACATACAGGTAATTAAAATTAAAATAATGGTTCCGTTAATCACATTTTGATCAAACAACCCAATATCATATCCAACTTTAATAACGGCTAACGTTGCAGCGGCGTGTGAGGCACTTAATCCGAAAATAACATTGCGTTCGTTTTTAGTGTATTTATAAATAATACCTGTAGCTTGTGCTGCAAGCCATTTGGTAGTTAACGCTACAAAACTTAAGATACCTGCAAAAATAAGCGCGTTTGTTCCTCTTAAAAATAAGGTTAAATCTACCAACATACCGGCGCTAATTAAAAAGAATGGAATAAAAATAGTATTACCAATAAATATCACACGATTCATTAATACCGAATTATGTGGGATAACTCTGTTTAAAGCTAAACCCGCTAAAAAGGCGCCAATAATAGGTTCTACGCCTGCCAATTCCGAAAAAAATCCTGCTGTAAATACAACAGCTAATACGTAAATGTATTGTGAACTGCCTTGCCCTTCGATGTTTCTGAAAAACCAACGACTTACTTTTGGTAATATATATAACACCGAAAAACACAATACGGCTAATGATAGAATTAAGCGTATCCAAAATAAGGAATTTACTTCGCCTCCAACCACGTTAGTAATTACACCTAATAAAATAAGTACGGCACTATCAGTAATAATAGTACCACCAAAGGTTATTTGCACCGCTCTGTTTTTTACTATACCCATATTACTCACTATAGGATAGCTAAGCAAGGTGTGTGTAGAAAACATACTGGCTAACAATAATGCGGGCCAAAGAGTATAATGGAAAACATACGTGCAAGTAACAAACCCAATAATAATGGGGATAAAAAAGGTAAGCGCTCCAAATACAACGCTCTTGCTTCGGTTCTTTTTATATTCTTGCATATCAATTTCTAGCCCTGCTAAAAACATAATATACAGTAATCCGGTTTTGCTAAATAACTCAAAACTGGTTGATTTTTCAATAATATGAAGGGTATTAGGGCCAATAACGACACCTGCAATAATTAACCCAATGATGCCAGGTATACGAAATCGTTTTAAGATTAAAGGCGCAAATAAAATAATAAGTAAGGTAATGGCTAAAATTAAAACGGGGTTTTTTATGGGCAAATAATGATTTAAAAAATCCTGAATCGAAGAGAAATGAATGCCAAATAAATCCATAAAAAAAGTTATGTATAAATGTAGCTATTTTTTTTTACCAAACTCTTTTTAGTAAAAAATCTAACAAGTCAATAATGTTTTAGTAACTTATAATAAGTGCAGCTATTTTTCTAATACGAATAAGGTATTTTGTTGTATAAAAAATTAGATAGTACTTATAGACTCATTTTACCTATTTTATAGTATCTTTGCGACAATATGCCAAATATAGTAGCCATTGTAGGTCGTCCTAATGTAGGAAAATCGACCCTTTTTAATAGATTAACCGAAACTCGTTCAGCAATTGTTGATGATGAGAGTGGAGTAACGCGTGATAGACATTACGGTAAAACAAACTGGAATGGAGTAGAGTTTTCTGTAGTTGATACAGGAGGATACATTGTTGGAAGTGATGATATTTTTGAAGGAGAAATTCGGAAGCAAGTAAAAATTGCCGTGGATGAATGCACCGCTATTTTATTTATAGTAGATGTATATGATGGTGTTACTCAATTTGATACTGATGTTGCTAATATTATTCGTAAAAGTAAAAAACCGGTTTTTTTAGTAGTTAATAAAGTTGATAATAGTGAACGTAATAACGATGCCGCTGAATTTTACTCATTAGGCTTAGGCGATCCTTATTGCATTTCATCTAACAGTGGAAGTGGTACTGGTGATTTAATGGATGCTTTAGTAAAATCATTTCCTGAAGATTTAGGAGCAATTGAAGGTAGCGACTTACCAAAAATTGCTATCGTTGGTCGCCCCAATGTTGGTAAATCATCTTTAACTAATGCGTTATTAGGCGAAGAAAGAAACATAGTTACTCCCATTGCAGGCACAACCCGCGACACCATACATACACGTTATAATAAATTTGGACACGATTTTTTACTGTTAGATACAGCAGGGATGCGTAAAAAATCTAAGGTACACGAGGATATTGAGTTTTATAGTGTAATGCGCGCCATCTCTGCTATTGAACATTCAGATGTGTGTGTATTAATGATAGATGCAACGTTGGGAATCGAATCGCAAGATTTAAACATCATCCATTTAATTGAAAAAAACCACAAAGGAATTGTGATTGTGGTTAATAAATGGGATTTGGTTGAAAAAGATACGATGACAACTAAACATTTTGAGGAAGAAATAAAAAGCCGAATTGCTCCTTTTAAAGATGTACCAATTATTTTTACATCTGTTACTGAAAAGCAACGAATTATGAAAGTAATAGAAGTTGCTATGGAAGTTTATGCTAACCGTAGCACGCGTATTAGTACCAGTAAATTAAACGAATACTTTTTACCATTAATTGAACATTACCCACCGCCAGCGGTTAAGGGTAAGTTAGTTAAAATTAATTATGTAACTCAAATTAAAGATACTTGTGCCTTTGTTTTCTTTTGTAACTCACCACAATATTTAACAGATGCATACAAACGCTTTTTAGAAAATAAATTCAGAGAAGCTTATAATTTTAATGGCGTACCTGTATCGTTTTACTTTAGAAAGAAAAATAAGAACTAAAAACTATTTATCATATAAAAAGCCTGTTATTATAATGATAACAGGCTTTTTTGTGATGATGTTTTTTTATTTTAAAAAGCTTCGTGAGATGCACTCGAAGCATTTATTTTAAATATCAATCAAAAAATTAATTAATTATTAATTTTTGTGTTCCGTTAGTAGTATTACCTTTTACGTTAATGGTATAAACTCCTTTAGTTAAATCGCTTACATTTAATACGTCGTTAGTTACACCAGCAGCTGAGTTTGTTAAGGTTTTTGTTTTTACAATTTGTCCCATCGCATTTAAAATAGTAACGTTATGCGTTTCATTTTTTGCAGCCACTAAGTGGATGTTAACTTCGTTGGTTGCAGGGTTTGGGTAAGCTGTAAACACATTATTGTTTTTAGTAAAGGCTTTAATACCTGTTGGTAATACCGTTGGTACTGACTCTTGAACAGATACCGTTGCAATATAATTGTCAAGCGTTTGTAATCCTGCAGTAACTAAATGTTGATAGTTAACAGTTAATAACGGGAATTTAGAAGAACTATGGTAGTAATTATAAATAGTTTGATCAATCGTTCCCGTAATTAAACCAAACGTTAATGAAAATGTAATATTTTGGGTCGATTTTACACGTAAACAGTTGCTGTATGTTACAACACCATTAATATCTAAATCGCCAGTGCCGTCAGCCTCTGTCAAAATAGTTCCAGAAAATGGGCCAGAACCACCTCCTTGAACAGTCATTTGTCCTCCAACATTATCAGTATTTGTATATCCATAAGCAATAGGATATGAAGCTACAACAGCGGTATTTGAATTGAAATTTAAATCATAAAAACCACCATCTACTCCACGTACTTCATACAAATTAGTTGATGATTTATAAAACGTAACTGTGCTAGCTGTATTGATAGATGCTATAGTTGCACCTGTATAGGTAGATGAATTGGTAAAAGTTGCTGGAGCTACATAAGTTGTCGTATCTTTTCCACTATCTTCTAAGGCATTAGTAATAGTCCAAACAACGTTTGTGCCAGTAACTGTATTAGGCATATTAAAGCCAGTTGTATCAAGTGTTTTTGTGTAATTAATATCACCTATAATAGGTTCATTAACAGCTTGCGTTAAGGATATTTGAGCATTGATGTTTGATAAAGCGAAACATGCTAACGCCATAAAGTAAATTTTTTTCATATAAATTAATTTTTAATGTGAGTAAATATACAAATTTTTCTATATGATGAATTTTGTAAATCGTTAAAAATTAATTGATTAAGCTGTTGGTTTTAATTTCGGTAATGAGTTGTTCTTTAGCTTTGGCTTTATTTTTAATAGGTATAAAATGGCCCTTGCCTATGGTGGCAATTTCTTTTAAATTATGTAAGGCATCTTTATCATTCCCAAATGCAAGGGTTGAAAGCAACACTGTTTTATCACCTTGTTTTTGTACATAAAGTTTTTGATCATCGGGATAAAACCGAAACTTGCCATCAGTGGCTAATATAATTTGATTGTTTCCGTTACCGATGTAATTTTTTAAAGTTACGTCTAATCCATATAAAATGGCTTTTTTGCCTTTAGTTAATCCTCTTGCTTTTAAGGCACTCACGGTTTTATGTAAATCATCTTTTAGCGAGGCACTTACCCCATCTTTTAAAAGTTTTACCGAATCGGCATAAGTAATAAAAGTAATTTTATCCTGTGGTCGTAACTCATTAATTAAATGATGTAAGGCTTCCTGCATCACCGCTAATTTCATAGTGTCTTTCATAGAGCTTGATACATCAACCAAAAACGTAATATTATTGGGTTTGTATAAACTTTCATCAAAGGTTGTGTGAGGCTTTTCTTCAACTTTTGGTTTAGTTACGGACTCTGGTTTTTGTTTGGGTGGAATATTTGATGCAATGTTAGATTTACTATTACCAGGCATTTTATTAGAGTTGTCTTTAGCAACTGTATTAGTTGGCACCGACATGGGTTCATTATTTTTTACACCAGCATGATTTGGTTTGCCAAAATAAAAGCAAGCTGTTTTATCATCATTTTTTATAAATTTAATATTACCCGATAAGGAAAATACAAAGGGTTCGCCATCGGCACTCGTTACTAATTTAATAGTTTCGGAAAATTTACCTGTTTTTTCAGGAATAAACTCAATAGTAATTAAAGTACTATCATTTGCTTTAAGTGTTTTTTTAGCAGACTTAATTGTAATACCGTGTTGTGCATCGGCACGTAATAAATACAAATTTTTGTTTTGAAGATTGTTGATAATGAAATCGGCGTTTACTTTATAGATATTCTCTACCAGACCTATATCCTTATTTTTTTCATCAATAGAAATTAAACTGTTTTGTGCTTGATTGTTCAATACACAAAATAAACATAGGGTGATATAGAATGGTATTCTCATTATTTTAATTTTTCTTTAATCTATTTTTTTCAGCCTCATTTATATTTTTAGTTTCGTTAAATTTTAATTTAGTGTTACCAAAGTTATACGTTATCGTTAACCTTACACGGCGCGAATCTTGATATTCTTTAAACACTACATTTTGATTATCAAAATTAATATTTACCCGTGTAATGCTTTTGTAAAACAAATCGGAGGCATTGATTTTAATGGACACTTTATTTTTAAATAAATTTTTTCTTATACCAATATCAATATTACTTTGTGGCTTTAAGGTAAATAATCCATATTGCAATGAACTTTGGTATTTCCCAGATAGCTCAATCGAAAAATCTTTTGGCAATATAAATTCGTTCGTTAAATTTATTTGCATGGCTGGTAATCCTTTATTAAAGGATACTCCATTAACCTGACCTTCAAAATTTTGATACCACGCACTAAAATCTAATTGCGCAACATACCATTTTTTATAAGGAATGTAGGAATAAAAATTATAGGCATACATATTATTTGCTGTGATATTACGTGTTACTTGTTTGGTTTCTTTTGTACTATCATCTTGTACCGTTAAGTCAGAAATAGAATTATCCGTTCTACTATACGACAACGTGTTATATATTGCGCCCTTAAAGGCGTGTGTCAAATTTATATTGTTACTTGTTTCGGGATTTAAAAAAGGATTACCTTCATGAGCGGTATATTGATCGATATAAAACTTAAACGGATTGAGTTGAAAATAATCGGGGCGATTGATGCGACGATTATACGCTGCCGACCAATTATGATTTTCGGACGCCTTAATATCAAAACTCACATTAGGAAATAATTGCAAATACTCGCGAATTACTTTGGTATTAATCGTTTTATTAAATCCAGTTGCTTTGGTATATTCAGCTCTTAATCCTAATTGCATAGAAACTTTTTTAATTACCTTTTGAAAATTAAAATACCCAGCACCAACGTGTTCGGTGTATAAAAACTCATTACTGAATTTTTTATCATTATAATAGTTGTCGCTAATAGTATCTTTACGTTCAAATAATAAACTATTATTAGTAGTTACCCCACTATATTTTAAGCCTGATTCAATAGTTGTGTTTTTTTTAGGTAACGCTTTTTTATAATTTACAGCGCCAACAAGCATATCTATATTTGTTTTTAAGGTGTTTTTATAGATGTTAGGATACAACCCTAATACAGTGTTTTCAGATGCGTCATTAAAATAGTTGCCATATTTATTTAAGCCGTTTTCTTTGTATTTAGTATAGTTTACAGATGCATCAATCTCAGAGCCGAGCGTATCAATTTTATGATTAGCATTTGCACCAAGGTTGTTATTATAAAATGTATTTTCATTATCGTTTTTGGCCAATAAATTATCAAAGCCAACGGTGTTGTTACCTAAAATGTGTGTTATGTTATTTGTTTTCTCTTTTGGGTTTCCGGTTCCACCATCAAGCATAATGCCTAAAGTCGTTTTTCCATTAATAAACCAATCTGCACCTATTTTATAATCGTTAAATAAATTATTTTTCAAATCCACACTTTTTTGATCAAAAATTAAATCGTTGCTTGTTGTTTTTATTTTGCGATTTAAGAAGATGGTGTTTTTCCTATTACGTTGTATTAAATTAAAATTAGAAGTGATAGCATACTTCGTTCCTTTATAATTTAGTGCAAATCCACCGTTTCCACTCCACAATTCGCCTTTGCTAATTCCAGTATTTACATTGCCATTAAAGCCTATAAGTTTAGCTTTTTTTGTTTTAATATTAATTAAACCAGCAGTTCCTTCGGCATCGTATTTAACCGAAGGGTTTTTCATAATTTCAATTTTCTCTATTCCTTCAGCAGGCATAGATTGTAATAAGTTAGCCAATTGCTCTGTTGATAGTTGCTGTAAGCGTCCGTCAATCATTATTTTCACACCTTGTCTACCTTGTATAGCTATATTGTTATTATTATCGATAGATACGCTAGGTGCTTTTTTTAATAACTCATAAGCTGAATTTCCTGCAGCTATGGTTGAATTTTCAACATTTAAAATAATATTTCCGTTTTTAAATTCTACTAAAGGTTTAATGGCAACCACATCAACCGATTTTAATTCAATCGCCGATTTTTTTTGTATTAAATCAGGAAGTATTATCTCTGTATCTATTTTTGTAACCGCTATTTTATCTGTAAATGTAGATTCCCCGCCAACAACAATGGCTTTTATAAGATAACTTCCTTCTTTTAGGTTTTTAAATTCAAAATCGCCTTTATCCGTTGTGATGCTTCCTTTTATAATAATGCTATCAGTATAATTAAGCAGGGCAATTGTAGAAAAAGGTTCAATTTCGTTTTGAAAATTAAGTACACGACCTTTGATGGTAGTTTGTGACATTGCAAATAGTGAGCTTGCAAAAAATAGTGAAGTAAGTATTAAATGATTCATAGTTTGATTTTAGGGACAGTACTATTAATTTATAATTAGTGATACGACGTATAACTTATTTAAAAGTTACAATGAATGATAGATAAATTAAAAATTCAATCTAAATCCAAAACGGTAAAATAAATCAACTTTTTTAGTTTCGTATATAGCTGTTCCAACATCAACTCTAAACACCTGAAAAATTTTATCTAATCCAAAATACACTTCGTTGTAATTACCAGTCTCAGTTATTAAACCATTAATACCTGCAATTTCATAAAACTTTGTTCTTCTTAAAAAAGGAATTTTACCAATAATAAATCCTCTAAAATTATTTGATACGTGGTACTCCGCAAATTTTGTATTAGTACTATAGGTATAATAATTCAATGCATGAAATTCAGAAATAGAATTTCTGGTAGTAACACCCGGAATTTCTGTATTAGATTTATTCATTAAAAACCACGTTTGATTTCCATTAAAATGTTTAAAATCCGCAAAATTCATGTTGTTGTTATTAAAAAACACACCACCTAATACGTCAAATTGCATTTTTCCTAAAGCACGTAATTCAATATCCTTACCAATTCCTACTTCTACATAATCGTAATTAAAAGCAGCCGTATTGGTTGATAATCCTTTTTTATAAGCCACAGAAAACTCTGGCCATTTTGTATCTAACAGGCGCTTAAAGGTTGGATAGGTTTCGTACTTCGCAAACGGAATAATTTTAAATCCGATTTTAAATTGTATTAATTGTTGTGAATCAAATGCTAAGGTTTTACTATAAGCGCCATCATCTATTATCGGGTTGTTTGAAGTAAAATGTTTATCCTCGCTACCATATAAGTAATAAAAACTCCTATTCAATAAAGCTTCACGACTCTGATACTGCATATCAACATTTCCGTATAACCCATTTACTAATTCCTGATTATATTTAACTTGTATCATATCTTTTTGATATAATTTCATAAAGTTACTTTTATCGAACAAGGTGTAAGCCATATTAAATAATGGCCCTATAGGCTCATGTCCATTAAATTGTTGCATATAACGACCAGCGCTTACATTAATAGATTGTCCTTTTTTGGGATTAAATGTGCTATAACCTGTTAATGCGCCACTCCATTTATAGTTATCAAAACCATAATGAGCAGAGGCTAAAATGCCTTTTGTTTTGCGTGTTTCTATATCATATTTATGAAAGCGTGTTTTTAAAGTGGCATTAATCCCTTCAATGGTATTATAACTCACCATTTCAAACAAGGGATTGGTAGTAAAGTAGGTTCCTCTGATATCGTTTCGTTTACTTAAACCATTTAGCCCGAAACGTAATTTACTATCCGCTTTTGAAACAGAATCTTTATACTCTTTGCTTTCCATACGAGTTAAAATACTATCGCCTTTATGGTAATACTTTGTTTCTTCGGTTGATAGGATAGATGGTCGAGTTGTTTTCCAATAGCTCGTATCTTTTTTATTGGCTTTATCCTCTATTTTAAAAACTTCATTACTGAAAAATTTCTTGGAAAACGTTCTGTTCACTTCATAATTCGAAATGTTTGCCAAACTTAAATCTGTAGCTGTAAACCCAAATATTTTTATGTGGCTATAAATTTGCATTTGTACTGGAACCCAAATACTGTCATTGGCTTTTATCATTTCCTGTTTAATGTGAACGGTGTCAGCAAAATCAATTTGCGCATCTTTAGTGATGTATAAATCGTTCGAGTAGATTTGATAGTTGTCGCCTTCATTAATATACATTTCGCCATGAAACAAAGGGTCGCCTTTACGACGTGGAATAATTTGAATTTTGTGAACTGGTTTATTATCAATATAAAATGTACCTAAGTATTTGTATTTATAGCTTAATAACGAACCTGTTGCTAAGGGCGATATAAAAGGACGTTCCGAATAATTATTGATATTGATAGATGATTCATAAAAATTAACGAATACATCTTCAACTCTGTTCCAGCTAAAACCAACTTTCGCTCCAGCAACTTTACTAGCAATCATTTCTTCCTTTTTTAAATCGGGCTTTTTGGTGTAATATTTCGCAACAGATTCCGACATATATACCATTCCTAAATTATTACTATCTGGCATATCTTTTTTATTAATAAAGAATGGTATTTTTTTAGGTACCTGTAATAATTTTACATTTGTTTTCATATATACATCTGCCGAAAACGATTGAACTTTTTCCAAATTATCTTTACGGCGTTTAATGGCTTCGCGCATAATAGCATAAGCAGGATCTTTTGCAGATGCATTTATTTTTACTTCGTGTAATTGTACGTTTTCTGATTTTAATTTAATTTTTAATTCAGAGGTTTGTGTATTCAAATCGATTATTTCTTTGTGTTTTTTATACCCTAACGTTTGAAAACTCAATTCTAAATTACTTCCCTCTTTTACATTTAAAACAAATTCGCCATCCGCATTAGCAGTTGTTCCGTTAGTAGTGCCTTCAATATAAACATTTACAAATGGTAGTTCTGCATTAAACTCATCAACTATTTTTCCTTTTACGGTAATATAATTTTCTTTAACACCAAGGCTTCGCATAATAAATGCCATATTAAAAGCGGCATCTTTATATTGGCCGTAACGCCCAGCAGAACCACCATGTCCGCCATCCATGTTGGTTTTAAATAGTATTAAATTAGTGTCAGTTTTTAAATCGCGTAATTTAGCAACCCATTTTGCGGGTTCCCAATAGCCAACTTGCGCATCGTTGTAACCTGTTGTTGCTAAAATGTTAGGATATTTTTTTTGTATTACATTATCGTAGGGCGAATAAGACTTCATATAATTATAAAATTCTTTTTGCTTAGGATTTCCCCATTCTTCAAACTCGTAGGTTGTTAATGGTATTGTTTCATCCAACATGGTATTTACTACATCAACAAACGGAACGCCTGCAACCACACATTTAAATAAATCGGGGCGCATATTAGTTACAGCGCCCATTAACAAACCACCTGCGCTGCCACCTTGTATAGCCAATTTATTGGAGTTGGTATAATTTTGTGAAATTAAATATTCGGCACAATCAATAAAGTCATAAAACGTGTTTTTTTTGTGTAACAATTTTCCGTCTTCGTACCATTGATTACCCAAATCATTACTACCACGTATGTGAGCTGTCGCAAACACAAATCCTCTATCTAAATAACTTAATGTACTTGCCGAAAACCCCGTAATGTGTGGCGTACCATAAGAACCATAGCCATAAAGTAAGCATGGATTTTTGCCATTTAATTGAATGCCTTTTTTATAAACTAATGTAATTGGTACTTTAGCACCATCGCGAGCAGTTGCATAAATACGAATTGTTTCGTAGTTAGATGATTTAAAATCGCCCAAAATAGTATCTTCTTTAATGATAGTTTTTTGTTTAGTTACTAAATCATAATCAACCGTTTTGTAAGGAGTAACTAAGTTTGAGTATCCATATCTAATTACGTGAGAATTCTCATAATCATAACCTTCAATACTTGAGGATATGTCATAAAAATCTATACCTGGATTTAAAATTTCAGTTTCATTAGTTTTTATGTTTAAAATTTTAATGCGCTTTTGTGCATTTTCTTTTTCTGTAATAATGATGTAATCTTTCAAATATTTAACACCTTCTAATAAAATAGTTTTATTATGCTGAATAAAATCTATCCAATTACTTGTAAGTGGTTTATAAATATTCGTTTTTATAACCTTACGATTAATAGCATTGTAATTTGTAGTTATATAAACATCGTCACCGTTAATATGTTGAAATTCATAAATTAAATTCGGGTCGCGTTTTAAAAACAAGGTTGGCTTAATTCCACTACCATCGGCTAGTATATAATGTACCTCGGTTGATTTTGTTTTAAATAATGTAAATGTGATGTATCTTTTAGAAATCGTTTTATCAATATTTATTTGATACGTTTTATCCAATTCTTCCAACACTAATTCATCTTGTGCTTGTGAGCGCCCTACTATATGCCTGTAAACTCTATACGCACGTAATGTTTTATCTTCTGGTTTTGTATAGTAAATGGTTTTATTATCCTCTGCCCAAACAAGCTGAATAACATTTTCAATGGTTTCGAGTTTGTATAAACTATCTGTATCAATATGTTTTAAATAAATGGTTGTTATATTATTTCCTTTAGTATCAACGCCATAATATAACCATTGTTGGTTGGGACTAAATTCGGTAAATGCAATTTGCAAATTTGCTTGCCCTTCGGCTAATTTATTAGGGTTTAAAACCATTTGCGTCGTTGCATTTATGGTATCTTTTTTTCGAAAAGTGATTGGATAATCTTTTCCTTTTTCAAAAACATTAAAATAAATGTAGCCCTTGCTTTTAGTAGGTAAACTTGTGTAGGTTTCTTTTTTTCGAGATTTTAATTCTTCGTAAATAACTTTTTGTAAAAAGCTACTTTGTTTCATCATATTATCGGCATAGGCATTTTCGGCATATAAATAATTAATTACCTCGGGGGCAAACTTATCTCGCAGCCAAAAATAATTATCGGTAACCGTATCATCATGAATAATTAATTGATTAGGGATTTTTTTTGCAAGTGGCGGTTTAAATTCCTGAGCGTAACTATTAACAGAGCCAAAAAGGGCGCAACATAAAAGCGTGAAAAATAATTTTTTCATATATTTTGTAGTGGTGTGGTATCTTATAAAGATGTTAAGATACTTATGTTTTATATGATATAAAACACATTTTGGTAACATATTATTGTGCTTTTTTCAAAAAAAGTCAATTTGAAGATCATAACCGAAACTCTAGAAGACAGCTATTAGAGGATCAATAACGAAAAACTATTTTAATTTTTCATTATTCAAATGTCTTTCGCTATCGCGTTTGGTTTTTTTATCAAGATTTTGTTTTAAGGCTTCATTTAAATTAACACCCGTTTGATTGGCTAAACAAATTAATACAAATAGTACATCTGCTAATTCATCGCCAAGGTCTTTATTTTTATCCGACTCTTTTTCACTTTGTTCACCATAACGGCGTGCTATAATACGAGCGACTTCCCCAACTTCTTCCGTAAGCATAGCCATATTAGTAAGCTCGCTAAAATAGCGAACCCCATATTGTTGAATCCAATTATCTACTTGTTGCTGAGCTTCGGTAAGTGTCATTTAAAATTTAATTTCTCGAAGGTATTGTTAATACAGGAATGTCTGAGTTATTTATGATGTTTTTCACATCTTTATTTTTATCCTCTAATTTTGGATTATCTGGTAAAAAATCAGCAAAAACAATTAAATCAAATTCAATAGATTTATTAAAATTCAGTACTTCTTCACTAAATTTTTCATTTGATTTAGTGTGTACTTCGCACTCCAATTTATTACTTTCTAAATAATTTTTAATCTCGTCTATATGTTTTACAATTGAAGTTGTTTTTTCTTCGCTCTCATTTTGTGACACTCCTAATAAAATTATTTTTGATTTATATAATTTTGCAATCTCAATTACTTCATCAAGTTTTTGAGTTGCCAAACCATTATTATTTATAGCTAAAAGGATGGTGCTTAAAAATTTTGTTTTAGAATTAATACTTAAAGTAAGTAATGGAACTGATATGGTTTTTAAAATCTCGAATGTATTACTTTTAAAAAATAAATCGTCTATAATTTTTGTTCCCATTATTACTTTGTATGCACTGAAATTTTCTACTGCACGCGAAACTGCTGTTGCCATATCACCCACATAAGTGGCAAATACAACTTCAATTTTATGTTTTGCTTCAATTTTAACTTTTAATTTATCTAAATTAAAATTTGAGATAGACATTAAATCAGATGTAATTAAATCCAATTCAGTGTCATCATCTTCTGTCATAAATGAAAACGGAGCATCAATTACATTTAATAAAGCAAGTCTGCACTTACTTTTTTCACAAATATCAATTGCTAAATCAATAGCATTCATCGAATCTAATGAGAAGTCTGTCGGAAATAAAATGGTTTTTGTAGTAGTTTTCATACTTAAATATAATCATTATTTCTCAGCCGAAAATTATTAATTGATTAAATTTTCGTGAAAAATTATTACCCAATCCTATCAGCGTCGTATTTCTCAATTATGGCTTTTACTAAACGGTGACGAATAACATCAACTGTTGTTAATTCAACGATATCAATACCATCCGTTTTCTTTAATAACCTCAAAGCCTGTATTAATCCCGATTGCTGATTACGTGGTAAATCTATTTGCGTTACATCGCCCGTAATAATAAATTTAGCATTAGCACCCATGCGTGTTAAAAACATTTTCATTTGGCTTTCAGTTGTATTTTGCGCCTCATCTAATATTACAAAAGCATTATCTAAAGTACGCCCACGCATAAATGCTAAAGGTGCAATTTGTATAATTTTGCTTTCTATGTATTGGTTAAGTTTATCTAATGGTATCATATCATACAACGCATCATATAAGGGTTGCATATAGGGGTCGAGTTTCTCTTTTAAATCACCTGGTAAAAAACCTAAATTTTCGCCAGCTTCAACTGCAGGGCGAGTTAAAATAATACGCTTCACTTCTTTGTTTTTTAAAGCGCTTACAGCCAAAGCAACGGCAGTGTAGGTTTTACCAGTTCCTGCGGGGCCAACGGCAAATAACATATCGCTTTTATTTACCGAAAGCATCATGCGTTTTTGATTTTCGGTACGGGCTTTAATTACTAAACCATTGTTGCCAAATAATATAATATCAGAACTAGCCGCTTCTTCTTTATCTTTTAATAGGTTATCTCCTGTTTGTCCCAATAATCGTTCAATAACAGTATCTGTTAATAAGCCATTTTTATGGTAGTATTCTACCAACATATTGAGTTTCTTTTCAAATTGAATAATTTCTCCTGCTTCGCCTAATACTTTAATGGAATAGCCACGGGCAATTAGCTTTAATTTAGGGAAAAATTTCTTTATAACGTTTAGTTTTACATCGTTTACGCCATATATTTCTACAGGGTCGATGCTCTCTATGCTAATAATTTTCTCGGTCAATGTCTTTCAATTAATGTTAATAATCGTGTTAATCAAATAGTTTTTACACTAAAGGTTACCCTAAAATATTATTTACATTTGATATAATTCAAAAAAGTTTTCAATATGCAGTTAATTACCATTACAACCGATTTGGGCTTTCGAGATCCTTATTTGGCAATGGTAAAGGGGCTGTTGTATAAAAAAATTCCTGATGCTCGTGTAATTGATATATCGTGTAGTGTTAATAAGCACGCACACAACGAAGGTGCTTTTGCACTAAAAAGTGCCTTGCCATATTTTGCAGATGATACATTGCATTTATTTGCAGTTAAATTTTTGAATTCTTCAACCACAATTGATTTGTTAGCCGTAGATAATACCCGTTATTTAATTACGAAATATAAAAATCAATATATTGTTTGTCCTGATAATGGGTTATATACTTTATTAGATAAGGAATTTAACGAACCAGTTTACCAATTATATTTTGAAAACGAAGCACATCATTCGTTTTATTTACGTGATATATTTGTTGATGTGGCTCAAAAAATTGCGAATAGTATTTCTATTGAAGAATTTGCAAGTCCAACAAACGATTATTGTAAATTATTTTCTTTTGAAAGTTATAGTACACCTACAAACCTACAAGGAAAAGTATTATACGAGGATGATTTTGGTAATTTAATTACAACCATTACTAAAAGTGAATTTGCGCAACATATTGGTAATAAACGTTTTTCTATTGCATTGCCATCCACTAATATTATTAAGTTGCATAATACTTATGATGAAGTAAAAAATGGAGATGTGGTTTGCTTTTTTAACTCGATGGAGTTATTAGAAATAGCAACACTTGGACAATCGGCTAATAAATTAGTTTTTAAACGACCAGTATTATCAAAATATAAAATTGATACCATAATAATAGATATTTATGATTAAACGTATAGTGAAAATGAGTTTTAAACCCGAAAATATCGAAGAGTTTAAAACACTATTTAATAGTAAAAAAGATTTAATAGCAGCTGTTGAAGGTTGCACTCATGTAGAATTATTACAAGATGCAAATAACGACAATGTTATGTTTACCTATAGTATTTGGAATGATGTGTCATACATTGAGGCTTACCGTCAATCCGAATTATTTATTTCGGTGTGGGATAAAACCAAAGTATTGTTTAATGATAAGCCACAAGCCTGGAGCTTAAAAGGAATTTAAAAAATGATAACGTTCGCTATACTTTTTTGCACGGTTGCATTTTCAATTTATGCACAGCAAAATCCGCAAATAAAATTTAAGTATTTATTTCACCCTTATTCTATTTATCATTACAAACAACATTATCGTTTTTTATCGCACGCTTTTTTGCACGGTGATTACATTCACCTTGCATTTAATATGTATGCGCTCTGGATATTTGGTCCTATTATCGAACAACAAATTTATCCGATGATGATGGGTACACCACTAGAGTTAAATCATAAACTGGGGGCGTTGTGTTATGTGGCTTTATATACTGGTGGTATTTATGCATCGTCTATTGGCGAATATTATAAAAACAAAAACAAAATTGAGTACACCTCATTAGGAGCTAGTGGCGCTATTAATTCCATTATTTTTGCCTTTATTATGTTTGCACCAACGCAGGAGTTAGGATTCTTTTTTATACCAATGCCAGCTTGGGTTTTCGGGTTGGCCTATTTAGGTATTAGCTTTTATTTAGATAAACGAAACACTGGTTTGCAATCAATAGATAGAGTAGGGCACGGTGCTCATTTTTGGGGTTCTATTTGGGGAATTGTATTTACCAT
Organism: Bacteroidota bacterium; assembly: GCA_043719555.1. Classification (GTDB taxonomy): domain Bacteria; phylum Bacteroidota; class Bacteroidia; order B-17B0; family Aurantibacillaceae; genus UBA4416. Next base: position 18,774 of record JAYSTR010000178.1, read on the forward strand.
TGCATTAAAACCAGAATTATTAGCTAATTTTATTAATCAAATTTTTCACCGTTGAGAGTTACCTTTTTAGGCACCGGCACATCACAAGGCGTTCCAATATTATGTTGCGATTGCGAAGTTTGTAGTTCTCAAAACCCTAAAGATAATCGATTGCGCTCTTCTATATTAATAGAAAGCGATACAACTAAAGTGGTTATTGATTCGGGACCAGATTTTAGGCAACAATTATTACGCGAAAAATTAAAAAAACTGGATGCGGTTATTTTTACTCATGAGCATAAAGACCATTTAGCAGGCTTAGATGAAGTAAAAGCTTTTAATTTTTTCAATAAAATGAGGATGTCGGTTTATGCAACCGATAGAGTGCAAGCAGCTCTAAAACGAGAGTTTGCTTACATTTTTTCCGATGAAAAATATCCTGGTATTCCCGAAATAGATTTATATACTATCACTAATGATACATTTACAATTGGTGATATATCATTGTTACCTATTAATGTGATGCATTATAAAATGCCCGTAAAAGCCTATCGTATAAATGATTTTACTTATATAACCGATGCTAATTTTATTTCGGACGAAGAGAAAGAGAAAGTCAAGGGCTCAAAAATTATAGTGGTTAATGCTTTACGAAGAGAAAACCATATTTCGCATTATACTTTACAACAAGCTATTGATTTAATGGAAGAACTAAAACCCGAAAAAGCTTATTTCACACATATTTCGCACCAATTAGGATTACACGATGCCGTAAATATGGATCTTCCTTCCTATATCGAATTAGCATACGACGGATTAAAAATTGAGATTTAATTCTTTTTCAAAAAAAAGTTAAGAAAAAAATATTTTTTGAGTGAACTCTTATTAATATATTTGTTGTATTGAAATCAAAATTTAAAATATTTTTTTCAGTTGTATTACTAGCTGTTGTATTATTTGCAGCAGTTCCTAAAATATATGTACACTCATTATTAGGTCATATTCACAATACAGTTCATTCGTCCTCTGATGAAGTGTCTGTTTCAGAAAAAGAAACCAATCAGGATTGTAATTTCGAAAAATTTGACACATCGGTTTACTACACAATATTTAAATTTGTATTAAATTTTATTCCGGTTCGCGATGTAAAACAAACTTCTTTTTATTACAAACAAAAATTAATACAAAAACAGCCCTATTATATTTCTCCTTTAAGAGGTCCGCCTGTAGCTTAATTTATTGTAAAATAAATAGAGTTATTCATCTTTTAAAAATATAAATTGAAATTTATACCCATAGCGATTATTCGCTTTTACCAATATGTAATTTCTCCTTTGCTTAAACCATCGTGTCGGTTTACGCCTTCTTGCTCACAATATGGGCTTGATGCTGTAAATAAATACGGAGCTTTTAAAGGAAGTTGGTTAGCACTAAAACGTATTTTACGTTGCCATCCTTGGGGTGGAAGTGGCTATGACCCGGTAAAATAAATTTCTTTTTCAAGTAGAAATTATGTCAATTAAAAAAATCTTTTGCGTTATCGCATTGTATATATCTTGCAGTATATCTGCTCAAGTAAAATTAACAGGCACTATAAAAGATAAACTTACCAGTGAGGCATTACCTGGAGTTATTTTATACTTTCCTGATTTAAAAAGTTCGAGTGTAACCAATGAAGATGGCTCATTTGAAATGAAAAATTTGCCAGCCATTAAAGCATTATTACAAGTACGCTTAATAGGCTATCAAACAGTTATAAAAACAATTGATTTATCTAAAGTAAATACTATTAATGTTGAAATGGAACAAGCACATATTGAGGCTAATGAAGTTGTTGTAACAGGCGTATCCAAAGCAACGGAAATAAAACGAAGCCCAGTTCCGATGGTATCCAT
>JAYSTR010000179.1:0-20619 GCA_043719555.1 Bacteroidota bacterium
TCAGTAGTTTTACTGATCCAGATACTGATTTTAAAATGGCTAAAATGTTATCAATAGTTGGTAATTTATCTGGAACTCCTGATTTTGCTGATTTTATGCGTAATGACAATGTTTTTCAAAGTACAGGAAATAATCCTGCAGATTTAGAAACAGGCTTTACCATTGGTGGCAGTGGTGATGGCGCTGCATATAATAGAGGTAATAGTAGAATTGCGGAAGTAATCACGTATAATAAACCATTAACTTCTACTGAAATAGATAAAATAGAAACTTACGTAGCTGTGAAATATGGCATTCATTTAAATAAAAATTATTTAAGTAGTAATGGTACAAAAGTATGGGATTATGCTGCTGATCCTACGTACAATAATGATATTGCTGGAATTGGTAGAGATAATATTAGCGGTTTAAACCAAAAACAAACACAAAGTGTAAACTTAGATGAAATGCTGACCATAGGTTTAGATTCCATTGAAGATAAAAACACTACCAATACAGCCACTTTCTTAGAAAATAATTCGTACCTCATGTGGGGCAATAATAATAAACCAGCTTATTCAACATACACTACTGTAATACCATCAGCTTCTTTAACCTTGCCTGCAGGTATACAAGGTCGTATACAAAAAGTATGGAAATTGCAAGGCACTAATTTTGGTGCTGCTGGTAATAATTTTAAAACAGGTAGCGATAGTAGTGGGCATAAAATCGCAGCTTCGCAAAGTTTAGAAATTGCCTTTGATGATTATTTGCTGACGAGCGTAACACCAACGTCTAATCTTCGCTTATTAATTGATAATGATGGCGTTGATTTTTCGAATGCCGTTGTAAAAGGGCCAGGGAAAAGTGTGGGCGGAGCGACCGCAGCAGGTTCTCGGGTATCGTTTACGGTTACTGGTGGAGATATTGGGCCTGGTAAAAATTATATAACGCTGGCTACAACCGATAAAGCCGCTACGCCCTTACCAATTGAGTTGATTAATTTTGCGGTTAATTGCGATAATAAAGTTGCTACTATTACATGGAATACAGCCACAGAAAATAATGTGAAACAGTATACGATAGAGCAAAGTTTGGATGGGGTTAATTTTAAAGCTATTAAAATAATAAGCTCTAAAGGAGGTAGCTCAACTGGTGCTAATTATAGTGTTACGCAGGATATTACGCCATCAAAAATTATTTATTTTAGATTAGTTGAAATGGATTATGATGACGCGCTATATTATTTTAAAACGGTTAGCGTATCAGGAGATTGTAATAGCTCAAACGATAAAAATGAAATTTTTATAAGTCCAAATCCATTATCGGCCAGTGTTGGTGAAGTTGTTGTTTTATTTAAAAATGAAATTTATGGTAAAACAGACATTAAAATTAGTAATAGTATAGGCACTATAGTTTATGAACACGATTATAAATTAAACGAAAACTATAACGCGCTAAAATTAAGTTTAAGAGATTTAAAACCGGGCGTTTATATATTGGAAACTAAAAATAACAAAGGCACAAATAGAGTTAAATTTATTGTTGCCGAATAATTTTTAACACCTTAGTTTTTAAATAAACTAATGATAACTTTGCGTCATAAAAAATAAATTATGGGAATTGAAGAAAGAATTAATGCAGATGTAAAAGCATCCATGCTTGCAAAAGATGCTAAACGTTTGGAAGCAGTGAGAGCTATAAAAGCTGTTTTATTATTATTAAAAACATCGCCAGAGGGTTTAACCGAAGATAACGCGATGAAAGCTATACAAAAAGAATATAAAAAACGTAAGGAAACGGCTGAGATTTACATTCAGCAAAACCGCCAAGATTTAGCTGATGACGAAATTGCTCAGGCTAAAGTAATGGAAGATTACTTGCCAAAAGCTTTAACAGATGATGAAGTGAAGGATTTAATTAAACAAGCCATTGCTCAAACTGGCGCTTCAACTGCGGCTGATTTAGGTAAAGTAATTGGTGCTGCTAATAAAGTCATTGCTGGTCGCGCTGATGGGAAATTAGTTGCTCAATTTGTAAAAGAATTACTAAGCTAATTGTAATGTAAACGAAAAGGTTGTGCCTTTTTGTAATTCACTGTTAACGTTAATGGTTTGATGGTGCGCTTCAATAATATGTTTTGCAATAGCTAAACCTAAACCTGTACCGCCTTGCTCTCTGCTTCGTCCTTTATCAACTCTATAAAATCGCTCAAATAAACGTGGTAAATGTTTTTCGGCAATACCAATGCCATTGTCTTTAATTTCGATAATGGCTTGGTCGTTGAAGAATTCAATGTCAATTTTAGTTTTGCCGTTTGGCGTACCATATTTAACACTATTAGTGATAAGGTTCACAATAACTTGCCTAATACGAAACTTATCAGCTTTAACAGAAATAGATTTGTCGAATTTTTTAGAGATAGAAAATTGAATATTTTTTTTCTGTGCTTGTATTTCTAATGCTTCGGTAATGTCTTTTATTTGCTGAGATATATCATACGCATCTATATCCAATTCTAGAGTACCAACTTCTAATTGAGAAATGGTTTCTAAATCATCAATAATGTGTATCATCCTATCTACACTTTTATCTGCTTTTTTTAAGTAATCAATATTAATAGACTCGTCATATATACCACCATCTATTAAAGTTGAGATGTATCCTTGAATATTAAAAATGGGTGTTTTTAATTCGTGTGATACGTTGCCTAAATATTCCTTTCGATAGCTGTCTAAATGTTTGTTTTGTTCGGTTTCTTTATCTCGCTCTTGAACTAGTTTGGTAATTTCATCTTCTAATTTAGTGATAGAATCTACTTCATCTAACTGAAATTTTGTACTGGGTATTTCTTTGCGGTGTTGCTCTTTTACCATATTGGTAAGCTTATCCACACGATTAAATAAAATAGAATTATAAACAATGTAAATAATAAAAAAACTAACAATAAAGGCTACAAAAAATGATAATAAACTAAGTGAGGCATCAAATGAACCCGCTATTTTATAAAAGATGTAAGATAAAAAAAATGTTTGTAGCATTGCCGCTATAGCACTTAGCAATAATATTAAGGCAGAAAGTTTTAAGTTTTTCAAGAGTTTATTTATTGTGTTTTAGTGATTTTGACTGATCATATTTCACAAATAAATTAATCCAGATTAAACGTGAAATGCGCATCATATAAGGAAATGTTATAATAACAATAACAAAAAATGTAATAAGATAAGCAATGATGGAGATTTTTAATAATACTATCATTATTAAAAATAAGGATAATCCAACGCCTATGTTTAATCCATAACTCACATACATGGCGCCATAATAAAAACCAATTTCTTTATTAAATGACTCACCACAATTTGGGCAGTGGTCGTGCATTTTGTCAAAAGTTTTTAATTTGTATGGATTGCTTTCAATAAAAAAATCGCTTTCGTGACATTTAGGACATTTGTTATTGAAAATAGAATAAAGCTTAATATTCTTTAACATAGCATTAGATAGTTTTGCGTGAAAATAATTTCGCAAAAAAACCAGTGCTTTTTCCAGCTTCTTTTTTTAATTCGGTTTTGCAAGCAGTTGTTACAATTTTTGCATTGGTTTGTTGAATAGCTCCAAAGCCACCTGCTACATCAATTAAATGAGTAAACCCATTTTGTTTTAAAATAGAAGCTGCAATCATACTGCGGTAGCCACCAGCACAGTGAATATGAAAAGGTTTATTTTTATCTAAAGTTGCTTGCCAATTGGTAATATAATCTAATGGAAACGAATCAACACTACACAAGTGACTCGATTCATATTCGCCAGGTTTACGAACATCCAGTATATTTAATTTTTCGTTTTCTAATTGTGAGGCGAATACTGTAGCTTCAATGGAGGTAATTGATTCTGTAGGATTATTATCTTTTTTCCAACCATCAATACCACCATCTAAACAGCCAATACAATTATCGTATCCCACGCGACTTAAACGCATAACTGTTTCTTGTTCTCTGCCGGTTGGTGTTATTAAAATAATTGGTTGATGTATATCGGTAATTAAGGCTCCTACCCAAGGTGCAAACTGGCCATCAATGCCTATAAATAAAGCGTTTTTAATGTGTTCCTTGGCAAACTCCTGTGGCTTACGAACATCTAATACTAAAGCTGTTTTATTGGCAAGATGCTGTTTTAATTCTTCGCTAGAAATTGCCTTTGTTCCTTTTAACGTAACATCATCATAATTAGCGTAACCACTTTTGTTTAGCATCGCATTTTTTGCAAAATACTGAGGTGCGGGTAAAATACCTGTTGTTAATTCTTTTATAAAGGCTTGTTTAGTAATATTTGCTAAAGCGTAATTTGTTTTCTTTTGATTGCCAAGTGTATCTGAGGTTTCCTTACTCATGTTTTTACCGCAAGCTGAACCGGCTCCATGCGCTGGATATACGATTACATCATCAGGCAATGTCATTATTTTATTACGCAAAGAATCATATAACATACCTGCTAAATCCTCTGTAGTTAAGTTTGATTTAATGGCTAAATCAGGACGACCAACATCGCCAATAAACAACGTATCACCAGAAAATAAGTGTAAGGGTTTTTGATGTTCATCTAATAACAAATAACAAACCGATTCCAAGGTATGGCCTGGTGTATGTAAAACTTTTATGGTTAGCTTTCCAATTTTAAACTCCTGATTATCGGTTGCTATAACACTTTTGTAACTGGTTTGTGCACCTGGTCCAAATACAATATCAGCGCCCGTTTTTGAGGCTAAATCTAAATGACCCGAAACAAAATCGGCGTGAAAATGGGTTTCGAAAATATACTTAATGGTTGCATTGTCTTTTGCCGCCAAATCTAAATAAGGCTTGTATTCACGTAATGGATCAATAATGGCTGCTTCGCCTTCAGATTGTATGTAATACGCGCCCTGTGCAAGGCAATTAGTGTATAATTGTTCTACCATCATAGTTGTAATATTATTACTCAAATTTAGGCAATTATTGAACGCTAATGTTAATAAAATGGCATGATTTTATGAACTTTTGGCGGTTAGATTTATTTCAGTAAAATTACTTTACTACTATCTTTATAAAACTCCCAGTTTCATTTTCTATACGCTGGCGTTCATCTAATCGCTTACCAATTACCCAAATTATTTCTTTATTTGATTCTAAAATCCAAACTTGTTTTTTCTCAAATAAATTTAGTTTTTGATCTTTAAAAAAATCGCTTAATTTTTTAAATCCATTCATTCCAAAAGGCTTAAACTTATCGCCTATTTTCCATTTACGGAGTGTGAGAGGAAATAGAGTAGGGGAATCGTTTATTAAAATTTCTGATTTTAAATTTGAAACCAATTTTTCGGTTTGTGGAGTTATAGTAAGTGTAATTGGCAATTGTTGGGTATCATTTATATTTTGGATAACGTATACCTCAGGTGTATGAATTATTTGTTTTTGTTGTACAATAATGTCTTTTCTATCTATAACTAATTTATGTGTTTGTGTTTCGAATTGTTTTCCAATAAAATCAGGTTGTTGCAAAGCTTCGAGTAACTGATTAATTTGAGTGGCTTTAAAATTTTTATCCTGTAGCCAGTCAAATAATAACGTTTCTTTTTGTGGTTCAGTTGAAATTAAATCAATGTTAATTTTTAAAATAGCGTTGTTGTAATTACAAATGCTATTAAATTTTGATTGAGAAAATTGTTTAACAATATCGTTAGCTTGATTAAAATACTGAATGTTTAACTGCATCGTATCTTCAAAAGCAGGATTTAATGTTTTAAATTCGGGAATAATAGTATGGCGCAAAAAATTACGTTTGTATTTTACTTCAGCATTACTACTATCTTCTCTAAATTTTATCTGTTGTTTGACTGAATAATTAATGATGGCTTGTTTAGTCGCAAATAATAACGGACGCACAATATTATTTTGTTTTTGAGGAATGCCACACAACCCTTTAATTCCAGTGCCTCTGGTTAAATTCACAAACAACGTTTCTATAGTATCATTAGCGTGATGGGCTGTTAAAATAAAATCGTAGTTGCTTTTTTTACAAAGTTCCTCGAACCATTGATAACGTAAGTGCCTTGCGGCCATTTGTATAGAAAGTTTGTGTTGCTTGGCATAATCCTTCGTTTGAAAGTGTACCACGTTACAAACAACGCCTAAGCTTTTCGCAAACTCTTCACAAAATGCTGTATCACCATCGGCTTCAGCGCCACGTAACATAAAATTACAATGTGCTAATTCAAACTCATAACCCGACGCTTTTAATAGGTGTGCCAATACAACTGAATCTACACCACCACTAAAGGCCACAAGCAATTTATGGTCTTTGTTAAATAATTGGTTTTTATGTATGTTTACTTCAAATTGTTTTAGCACGAGTAAATTTACTAGTATTAAAGCAATTATAAAATCTTAAACCAAATAAAATGGATGCTCGATTAGTTGCCTTTGAACGCTTGTTAAATATTATGGACGATTTGCGCGAAAAATGTCCGTGGGATAAAAAACAAACCCTCGAAACCTTACGCCATTTAACCATTGAGGAGACGTACGAGCTAAGCGATGCGATTTTAAAAAATGATAAAACCGAAATAAAAAAAGAAATTGGTGATATCTTATTACACATTGTTTTTTATGCAAAAATAGGAAGTGAAACTAACGACTTTGATATTACGAGTGTTATTAATTCGTTGTGTGATAAATTAATTTTTCGTCACCCGCATATTTATGGGGACGTTGTAGCTGATGATGCCGAAACCGTTATCCAAAATTGGGAAAAAATAAAACAAAAAGAAGGTAATAAAGGTGCGCTATCAGGTGTGCCGAGTAGTATGCCATCTTTATTAAAAGCCTTGCGGATACAAGATAAAGCACGTGCTATTGGTTTTGAATGGGATGAACCAGAACAAGTGTGGGAAAAAGTTCAGGAAGAATTAGCCGAGCTACAAGTGGAAGTAAAAGCAAATAATCAAACTAAATTGGAATCGGAATTTGGTGATGTGTTTTTTTCGTTAATTAATTATGCTCGGTTTTTAAAAGTAAACCCTGAAGATGCTTTAGAAAAAACGAATCAAAAATTTATGAATCGTTTTAATTATATGGAAGCTAAAATTAAAGCACAAGGTAAAGCATTGGCCGATTGTACCTTAGCAGAGATGGATGTGTTTTGGAACGAAGCTAAATTAATGGAGAAATAGTTTACTTATAAATCCCAATAAACAACCCCTCATTATTTTTTTTACTAGCTCTGTACATCCCATCAGAGTTAAAAGGTAATTCAATATTTCCGTTTTTATCAAGAGCTATTAAACCGCCTTCGCCACCAATTTTTACTAATTTTTGGTGCACTACGATGTCGCAAGCTTCTTTTAATGATAAGCCTTTGTATTCCATTAAGCACGATATATCATACGCTACAACCGAACGAATAAATAACTCACCGTGGCCAGTACAAGATATGGCGCAGGTATTATTATTGGCGTAAGTACCAGCGCCAATCATAGGACTATCACCAACACGCCCATATTTTTTATTAGTCATGCCACCAGTTGATGTTCCTGCTGCTAAATTACCTGTTATATCCAATGCAACTGCTCCTACAGTTCCAAACTTACGCTCCGTTGTATGGTCAAGAGTGATGCTATCCGATTGTTTAGCTAACTGTAATTGATCATAACGCATTTGCGTATAAAAATAATCATCAGGCATAAACTCTGCATTTACGGTTTTAGCAAACTGATTCGCTCCTTCGCCACACATAAATACGTGCTCCGATAGTTGCATAATAGCTTTTGATAACGCAATAGGATTTTTAATATTGGTAACTCCCGTAACGGCACCTGCGCTTAAATCGTAGCCATTCATAATCGAAGCATCCATTTCATGTTTGCCTAAATGATTAAACACGGAACCTTTACCGGCATTAAATAAGGGATTGTTTTCTAAACTAATAATGGCTTTCTCAACTGCATCTAGGGCGCTACCATTACTTTTTAAGATTGATTCGCCTGCAATAATAGCATCTTCCAATGCTTTTTTGTAAGCTAGTTCTTTTTCGGGAGTCATAGTTGATTGTAAAATTGTTCCGGCTCCTCCGTGTATGGCAATGGCGTATGAATTCATTTTTTTAAATTTAATATTTGTGTAAAAAAAAAGCGAAGAATTTTTCTTCGCTTTTAATCTGTTATTTTAAAATTACATCGATCTGATAACTTCCTTAACTATAAAACTCATTTTTGGCTCAGCTGCTGCTGCAATTTGTTGAACCTCTTCGTGAGTTACTTCAATCATTTTTCCTGGTACACCTAAATCAGTTACAATACTCACACCAAACACGCGCATGCCACCATGTTTTGCAACAATAACTTCTGGTACTGTACTCATCCCAACGGCATCGGCACCAATGTTAAAAATATAATTATATTCTGCTGGAGTTTCAAAACAAGGGCCAGTTAAACCAGCATAACAACCTTGGCTTACTTTAATATTATTTGCTTTTGCAATTTCTAAAGCTTTATCTATTAATTTTTTATCATAAGGCTCCATCATATCTACAAAACGTGGACCTAGTTCTTTTACGTTTTTACCAATTAATGGATTGGTGGGAAATAAATTGATATGATCATTAATAATCATAATTTCACCAATTTCAAAATCGCGATTTACACCGCCACTTGCATTAGATACGCAAATAGTATGTATACCTAAAGCTTTCATTACACGCACAGGGAAAGTAATTTGGTGCATATCATAGCCTTCATAAAAATGAAAACGACCTTGCATAGCCATTACTTTTTTACCACCTAATTCGCCAAAAATTAATTTGCCACTGTGGCCTTCAACAGTACTTACTGGAAAGTTTGGAACTTCCTCATAAGGAATAACGTGTTCAGCTGTAATTTCTTTTACTAATCCGCCTAATCCTGTACCTAAAATAATACCTACTTCGGGTTTAAATCCGTTAGTTTTTTCAAGAATACTTTTTGTGGTGAAATTTATTTGTTCTAACATAGTTTAAAATTATATCGTTAAATTCTTGTGTTTTTTCTTTAAAATCTACCTCAATTGGTAGAATGTACAAAGGTAAATTATTTGTCAAATCCTGCAAGTCCGAATTCAATAATCTCATCGCATCTTTTTGTGTAGTTACCACAATTTTATTGCCTCCTTCTAAGGAATCTAAGGTATCTCTTATTTCAACAATGTTTTGTAATGTAAATGCATGATGATCAGGATACTGAATGTGAATAACATCAGAAGCATACTCTTTTAAATACGTAATCATTGGTGTAGGATTGGCTATACCCGTAAATAAAATAATTCGGTATCTAAATAAATCATTTAAGGTATCAATAGTGTCGCTTGGGTTTTGAAAACCGGCCAGTGTGCCATATTTAATCCACGTAAAAAATAAATGCTGGTGTGGTAAAGGGTGTAAATCTTTTGAAAAGTTACGTAAATCAACAGCCGTCATATTTTCAGGAGTTTTACTAATGATGATAATATCTGCTCGTTTTGCTCCTTGTTTAGATTCGCGCAAGTAGCCAGCAGGTAACATCATATCGTGTGTGTAAATGTTGGTAAACTCGCTCACAATAATATTTAGTTCGCACTTTATTGCCCGGTGCTGAAAAGCATCATCTAATAATACCACGCGTGGTGGTTTTTCTAAAGTTAATAATTGCTTGATGCCATTTACTCTATTGCTATCTACTGCAACCTGAATATCAGGGTTTTTTACTTTAAATAATAAAGGTTCGTCGCCAATATCTTCAGCAGAACTAGAGTCATTGGCCAACAAAAAACCTTTGGTTTTACGCTTATAGCCTCTGCTAAGAGTGGCCACTTTATAGTCGTTTTTTAGTAATTGTATAAGGTATTCGATATGAGGTGTTTTGCCTGTACCACCAACAGCTAAATTACCAACGCAAATTGTATGAACATCAACCGTTTTACTAGGTAAAAATTTCCAATCGTATAAAAAATTACGAATAGATGTTATGATACCATAAATGATAGCAAATGGAAATAACAATATTTTTTTTAGTAGCAAGTAATACTTTAGTTTATGTGAATTTAATAGGTTTTTGTTAAAAATGAAAATAAATTTAACATTTAAACTTTTTTTATCCTTTTAAAAATGGAACGCAGATTCCACAGATTTTTTATGATGATAAAGATATTTATCTGCCAACGTTTTTAAATATGATTAAAAGTAAAAAATCATTTTTATCATAATCATCATAAAAATCTACGTTCTATTTATTTTTATAGTAATAAGTAGACTAATCTAATAAATTACGTAAACGCTCGGCCCATATTTTTGGTGTGATACTTTGTGCGAGTTGGTTTGATAATTTTCCCATATCTCGTAATTCATCATCCGATTTGGAAATCATTTTTTGAAACGCTTGTTTTATTTCTAAAACATTGTTCGGTTTAAAACTATATCCGTTTTTATTTTCTTGCAAAAAAGATTCTTTTGCTCCAACGGCATCACTTATTAATAAAGGAAATCCCGAAGTTGCATATTCGTGAACAACTACACCCCAAGGTTCGTATCGACTCGGTAAAACAAATACACTAGTTTGCGATATATAGTTTTGTAAATCTTTAGGTTGTACAAAACCAACATGTTTTATTTTAGGATGAATAACAGGTTCAATATCACCAACACCTAAACACCACAATTCCCAATCATTTGGTTGTTCGGCTTGTAATTCTATAAAGGCTTGCCATAATTCTTTTATACCTTTAAACTCATAGTATCGGCCAACATAAATAAAACGTTTTGGTAAATGAGTTTGTTTTTGGTAAAGCTGATTTTTGTAAATAGCGTTGAAGTTTTCAAAATCGCAACTATAAAAACCCGTTAAAATATTTTCAGATTTAAATCCTAAATGTCCAACGTATTGTTTTTGAGGTTTGCCTGGTACCCAGGCGTGACTAAATATTTTCAATAAAGTAAAACGACTAATAACCGTTGCCAGTTTTTGTTTCAAACTCCCATTCCAGTGTGTATCGCAACTCATTACGGTTGGTATGCTTTTGAAATAGGATTTCGTTATTTTTAAATAATCTTTATCAATCCAACCACTACACACTATTAATGAAGGATTAATTGTTTTAACTAATGTTTGAAGTTCAGTAAAAGAATAATCGTTTTTATCGTAAATTTTTAATTGATTGTTAAATTCAAATTTAAAAGGAGCTTCTTTATTTACAGGCCATCGCACAATATGAACTTCGCCTTGTTTTGCTAATTCATTGCAGCAGGATAAAAAATATTCGGCTATTTCTGTATATAAAAATAAAAATTTCATAACGTATTTACTCGCTAAATTTACTCATAAAAAAATCCAACCGCTAGTTAGCGATTGGATTTAGTGAAAATAAAAAAACGTTATTATGCTTTTTTAGCGTAACGAGTTTTAAATTTGTCAATACGACCTGCTGTATCCACTAACATTTGTTTACCAGTGTAAAATGGATGAGAAGTCATTGAAATATCTAATTTAATCAAAGGATACTCGTTTCCATCTTCATGAACGATAGTATCTTTAGTATCTGCGCAAGACTTAGTTAAAAATGTGTAGCCGTTAGACATATCTTTAAATACGCATAATCTGTAGCTTTCTGGGTGAATTTCTGGTTTCATTATGTTAATCGTTTAATAATTCAGGTTAAATTTCGGATTGCAAATATAGTAAATTTATCTTAACCGCAAGTATTTTTACCAAAAATAAAATAAAACTTAATATATTTCGTTATTAAAACTATACTTTTACCCTATAGATGAGTCGTTTATTTCAATATGTTCTAATTATCTGTTTATCAATTAGTTTGGTAAATTGCAAAAAAGATAAATTGTTAACGGATTCATCGGCAACCATTGCTTTTTCTCAAGATTCCATTTTATTTGATACAGTTTTTACAACCATAGGTTCAACAACCCGCCAATTAAAAGTATACAATAAAAACAAACAAAAAATTAATTTATCGTCAGTTAGGTTAGAGCAGGGGCAAAGCTCTAATTTTATTATTTCGGTAGATGGATCATCAGGAAAGCAAGTGAGCGATGTGGAGATTTTGGCTCAGGACAGTATTTATATATTTGTTCAAGTTAATGTTAATCCAACCAGTCAAAATAGCCCGTTAATTATACAGGATAGAATTTTATTTGATGTAAATGGTAACCAACAGTTTGTGGCACTAGAAGCTTGGGGTCAAGATGCCTATTATCATTATCCTGATAAAGCGATTCAGTTTAAAAATGGATTTTTGCCATACTCTACTGTATCAACGCAAACTAATGTGGTTGTGCAGTGGCCAAAAGATAAGCCACACGTTATTTATGGTTGGTTAGTGGTTGATTCCACCCAAACTTTAAAAATTGATGCGGGGGTTAATGTTTATTTTCATCAAAATGCGGGCTTGTGGATTTATAGATACGGCACCTTACAAGTTGATGGGACTTTTGGAAATGAAGTAACCTTTAAAGGAGATAGGCGTGAAGCGGATTATGCGGATTTACCAGGACAATGGGATCGTATTTGGATTAATGAGGGCAGTGTAAATAATTATATTAATTATGCAATTATAAAAAACAATTACATTGGGTTACAAGTTGAACCTTTGATTACAGCTGTTCCGCCAAGTAAATTGCGATTAACAAATACCATTATTCGTAATTGCTCGAAGTATGGTATTTACTCGGTTGCTTATAATATATGGGGAGCAAATAACATCATCAGTAATTGTAAAGATTATTGTGCTGCCTTTGTACTAGGAGGGAATTATACATTTTTGCATAGCACCTTTGCCAACTATTTTAATAAAGATGGTGGAAGAGCAGGCACGCCCTGTGTTTATATTAATAATTATTTCGACGATAATGGCGTTACTAAAATTGTACCGTTGGATAGCTGCTTTTTTGGGAACTCTATTATTGATGGCTCTATTGCCAACGAATTAAGTATGGATGTGAAGCCAGATAATACCACGCCACCAAATGTAAAATTTGTAAATAGCTTACTAAAAACTACAGCCTTTACAGGAACCTTAATTACCAATAGTGGCAATAGTTTTGGAGGTAATGCTGATTTTAAAGATGCTGCTAATTACGATTTTGGAATTAATAGTGGCTCTGCTGCTAAAGGTTTAGGCGATGTTAATTTAATATCAACCTTTCCTGCTTTTTTGTTTAAAGATATTAAAGGATCTATTCGAGGAGCTTCTGTTGATGCTGGAGCTGTTAATTTTTAGTTATTGTGTTATAGAAAAGTCAATAATGGCGAACTAATTAGCCAACATTTATAGTCACAATCAAAGGAACGTGATCACTATAATTTATCCAATATTCGAAATCACCTATTTCAACATTTTCGATTTTATCAGTTAAATCTTTTGACATAAAACAATAATCAATGTGGTATGGTTTGTTTTTATGTCTATACATATAAAGTGTAGGATGATGCTCTTTACCTTGTATTTGATTATGAAATAAATGATAAGAACTAAAAATTCCTTGAGACTCTAAACGGTTTAAAACATTTGAATGACTACTGATTCGATTTTTTTTATCCCAAATAGTATTACTATTAAAATCACCTATAAAAATGGTATTAGGCTTATTTAATAAATTGTCATAATGATTAAGTGCTTTCCAAACTTGTTCAACATACGCTCCATCTGGGTCTTTTGGATTATTTGCCCATACTGCAAATAACGTAAGTTCTATTTCTGCATTAGTTACCGAAACAGGAATTATCATTTTAATTTGAGGATTATGAGACTCTAAAAGAGTTAAACTAAATCCATTAAAAGAAAAAATGGCAAGCCCTTTATTTTGATTTGTTCCAAACCAAAGAACATTTGTAGGATTTACAAAATCTGAATCAAAAACTAGCTTATCTGGATGCTCACATTCGGGAACAATTAAAATGTCTGGATTGTATTTTAAAATTACATCAGCCTTTTTACTAAAGGCCATATTGCAATTCCACGTTATTAATTTTAGTTGCAATTTGGTAAAATTTAAAGCATAATTTAATTAATCCCAATAGCTTTTTTAGCTTCATTAATATCCATACGAGCCCCATTTTTAAAGGCAACCACAAAGCAATCTTTATAACCTAATTCGCGTAATTTTGTTTGTTGCTTAGTGGCATCGTTCATATTCTTGTAGTTTCCACTGGTGTATTTAAACACCACGCCTGCTTTGTAAAAAGCAACATCTGTAACATTTGCATATTTGGCTTTCACATCCATTTCCTTATCGGTGCTGGCAAACTGTACTTTAAATGTTATCTCATTTGTATTTGTAACAACAGGTGTTTCCTTTTTTAAAGTATCCGCTTTTATTTCAGCTATTTTTTGTTGTATAGCTTCAATTTCTTTTATTTTTTGTGCGGGATATTTGTCTTTGCTAACATTATTGTTTTCAGCTTCTTTATAAAAATTGAGGGCATCATCATAATGCTTATTCTTCAAATTCATATCAGCCATTACAATCAGTTGCTTGTATTTTTTTGTAATGGTTTCTTGCTTTTCTTTTTCTAACGCATCTGTTGTCGCTTTTTCTTTTGCTAACTTTTCGGCCGATAAACGCTCTTCTTCCAGCTTGGCTTTTTTCTCAGCTAATTCTTTTGCTATAGCTATTTTTTCTGCTTCAATTTTTTCTTTAGCTTTTAAATCATCGGCTGTTTTTGTATCTTTTTCTTTTGTAATAGCCACGGTTGTATCTTTAACTTCTTCTTCAACAATAGGCTCTTCGGTATTAGTTACGGTTGACGTCGCATACACCTCTTTTTCTAATTCTTTCTGATTTTCAATGGCATCATCATACGTTTTTTTCGCACCATCTTGTTCATCTTTATATTTTCTAAAAGCTCTAAATAAGCTTGCCGCAATATAATCTTGTCCTTTTTCAGAGCTAATAAATTTCTCTTCCTGTGGGTTGGTTAAATAACCAATTTCAGTTAAAACGCTTGGCATAGAGGTACGCCATAATACCCAGATGCTTTGTCGATGCACGCCTTTATCAACTCTACCTGCCTTTTTGCTGTATTGTTCTTGTATTTTTAATGCTAATCCAGCACTTTGTATCACGTAGCTAGAAGTATAATTGCTCATAATAATATAACTTTCTTCACTATTAGGATCAAAGCCTTGGTATTTTTTTTCGTAATTATCTTCTAACAACATCGCCGAGTTTTCTCGTTGTGCTACTTTCATTTTACCATCTTCATTTTTTAAACCCATCACGTAAGTTGCCGAACCATAAGGTATTGGGTTAGGAACTTCTACTACTACTAATTTTCCTCGTTTGTTTTTAAAAGTTTTCGGGCGCATCTTTCCCGTTTTTTTATCTTTTATCATTACCGGATTACCATCAGCATTACAATGAATAGAAATAAATAAATCGGCATGATTATCATTCGCTATTTTGGCTCTGTCCTCTAAATCAACAAACACATCCGTTTTTCGAGTTAAAATAACCTTAACGTCTTTCATGTTTTCGTTAATGTATTTTTCGAGTTTTAGTGCTACCGCTAATGCCACTTCTTTTTCGCTATGCGCTACACCACTACAGCCGGGGTCTTTTCCGCCGTGACCTGGGTCAATAACTATGATTTTAACTTTATGTTTAGGGTCATCTTTGCCAGTTTTGTATGAACTAAGCATGATGCTTAACATCAAAAATAAGATGGTAAATGGTAAAAAAATATTATGTTTTTTTAAGAGGCTATTTTTTAAAATCATAGTCAATTATGCAAGTAATTGTTAGCTTTGTAGGTTAAGTAAATATAATTTTAAGCTTTTATTAAAACAGTAAAACATATCTTTTTTATACTCGTATTATTGTTAATAAGTGCGTCTAGTTTTTTAGCTCAATCCGATTTAAAATCACAATCTAACAAAACCATCACTCCAATTCCTAACACCAATATTTCTGCCGTTACTCCAACAGTTAATCCTTTAAAAGCAGATACTATAAAGCAAGTTACAGTTGATAGTTTAGATACTGAAGATGATGACGAGCCCCTAGAACACTCTATCGTGTATAATGCCAAAGATTCGATAAGATACGAAACCGAGGGAAATAAAATTTATTTATTTGGCGATGCTTATGTGGAGTACGAAAGTATGAATTTGAAAGCTGAATTTATTGAGATAGATAATTCTAAAAATATTATTTCGGCCTACGGTAGAAAAGATAGCCTTGGCAAAGATTTTGGAAACCCCATATTTAAAGATGGAGAGCAAGAAATTTCTTGCGGTAAAATGACGTATAATCTTAAAACAAAAAAAGGTAAAATTTATAATGTATTAACTAAAGAAGGTGACTTAATTATGCGCGGAAGCGAAGTTAAAAAAGATAGCAATGATGTAGTTTATTTTAAGCATTTAGATTGTATCCCTTGCCAATATGACGATGCCCGAACAATGTTTAAAGCCAGCAGAGCTAAAGTAATACCGAATGATAAAATTGTAACAGGCCCCATGTATTTAGAAATAGGTGGCGTGCCAACTCCATTAGGACTGCCTTTTGGTTATTTTCCTAATACTAAAAAACGACATAATGGAATTTTAATACCGTTTTATGGAAATAGTGATGCACTTGGGCTTTATTTAAAAGACGGTGGATTTTATTGGGGCATAAATGATAAAGTAGATATGACTTTTAGAGGAGATATTTATGGCAATGGTAGCTGGGGTTTACGAACCTTAAATAATTATAATGTCAATTATAAATACAATGGTTCTTTAACGTTAGGCTTTTCGGAATTTAAAAATGGTGAAAAAGAATTACCAAAATTGCAAACGAAGCAACGCGATATTTTAATTAATTGGCGTCATAATCAAGATTTGAAAAACAATCCAACAGTGCGTTTTACAAGTGATGTTAATGTTCGTACATCTAAGTACAACCAATATAATTCTCAAAATACTGGACAGTACTTGCAAAACACGTTTCAATCAAATATTAATTTTACTAAAATATTTAAAAATAGTTCATTGGGTTTAAATGGTCGTCACGATCAAAATACACAAACCAGAATTATGAATATTTCGTTACCTGAATTAACGTTTAATGTAAATCGTTTTTTTCCATTTAAAAATGAAGCACGAGTTAAACAAAATGTGTTTGATAAAATAGGTATTAACTATTTACTAGAAGCAAAAAATAGTTTATCAGGTATTGATACCTCAATCTTTAAAGGAAAGATCGCTGATAAATTAAAATATGGCATTCGTCATTCCTTACCAATATCAACCAATATTACAGTATTAAAATATTTTACACTAACACCAGCATTAAATTTAAGCGCAATGATGTATACAAAATCTACATCTAAGCAATTAAATGAAGTAACAAATACTATTAAAACTGATACGGTGCTTGGTTTTAAAACAGGTTACGATGCTAATTTTAGTACAGCCTTAAATACTAAATTATTTATGGATTACATTTTTAAAGGTAAACGTGTTAAGCAAATTCGTCATTTATTAATCCCAAGTTTAGGTTATACGTATCGCCCAGATTTTGGTAAAACACAATATGGTTTTTGGAAAAATGTGTTAACTGATACAACAACTAAACGTACAACTAAGTACACCATTTTTGAAAATAATATTTTTGGTGGTCCCGCAATGGGCGAGCAAAATGCATTGAGTGTTAATTTAAGCAACAATATTGAAGGGAAGTTTAGAAAAAAAACAGACACAGGTTTTGTATATAATAAAGCTACTATTTTGCAAAATTTAAGTATTGGAGGCAATTATAATTTTGCTGCTGATAGTTTTCAAATGAGTGCGATAACTATTACAGCTCGTACTCCCATTTTTAAATTTTTTGATGTTGTGTTTAACTCTAGTTTTGATCCATATAATTATGATGCCTTTACATATAAACGCACTAAAGAATTAGCCTACAATGTAGATGGTAGCTTTGCAACTTTTGTAAATGGAAATATTGCATTAAGTGCCAATTTGAGTTCCAGTAATTTACAAAATATGATTGTTAAAAAGCCTGATTTAACAAATGGTGCAGAACGAGGGGCTATAAAAACAGAAGAAGAAAAAAGTCAAACTACAGTTTTACCTTGGAATTTAAATGTTTACTATAATGTAAATTATTTTAAATTGGGGAATTCTATTAAAGATGTACAGACTTTAAATTTTAGAAGCGATATTGATGTTACCAAAAACTGGAAGTTTGGTTTAACGAGCGGATATGATTTTACGTCTAAAAAAGCAAGTTACACAAGTATTAATATTTATCGTGATTTGCATTGTTGGGAAGCCGCTATTAGTTGGGTTCCTTTTGGATTTAATAAAAGCTACAACTTCACCATCAACATTAAATCAAGTATGTTGAGCGATATTAAAATACCTCGTCAGCGTCAGTGGTATGATAATTACTAATTGATTAAACCACTTTTTTCACGCTTTGTATAATCTACTATTAAAAAGTAGTACATAATTACACCAAATGCATAAAGAGCTGATGTAATTAAAAAAATGTTTACAAAAGCAAAACCCTGATGAAACATTATTTTTACTAAGTAACCACTAATTACCCAACTTCCGCTCCAAATAGCAGCAGTTAAAGCACTCGTAATTTCTCTATTTTTTTCGCCTACATAATTCATTACTAATTCCGAAGTCATAGGCCCGGCCATATTCATCAAAGGCTGACGTAATAAGTAACAGATAATGGCAATGTAAACGGCAATACTATATTGGCTATAAAATTGCGTTGTTGCTAAGGCAACTAATGATATAACGGCCAAGGATTGAGATGTGGGGATAGCAATTTTATAGCCTATAGAGTCTTTAATACGAGGTACCATCATAGCGCCCCAAGCAACTAATACTGCGGCAATGGCACTAACAAAACTAAAATCACCTTTGCCCATATGATGTACTTTATCAAAAAATAAACTGATAAATGGAATAGTTAAGCCTGCGCCTGTTGCTATAATTAACGTTGGTATTAAACCTTTGGTTATAAGTATCCAATCGTTTTTATGCTTTTTAGTTTTTGCGTGACTGGTTTTAGTATCGTCAATTTCTTCAACCAAATTTACTTTACCCATAAAATAAATCCCACCAAAACCCAATATTGAAAACAGAATTAATATTTTTTCTTCATCAAAAAATAGTGGGTTAATTCTATCTAAAACAGCAATGAGTATACCACTTACTATGCCAGCAAAACTCCAGGTGCTATAGCACAATGCAATGCCTGATGTATGATTTTCTTTTTTTTCGTTTCGTAAAATATAGGGCGTAATAGGTATTTGCATAAAAGTGAAGGATGCTCCCCAGCATAATAATGATGCATAAATTAAAAAGGTCAGTTTTAAATAAATGCTGAACACGATGCATAATCCAAATAAGGGAACTAAAATCGCTGATAAATAAAAGTAAGGTTTCATTACTCGACCTTTTATAATATTGCCAATAGGAATTGCTAAAGCAAATACACCAAGAAATCTAAAGGTAATGAACAGTGCAATTTCTTCATCACTAAATCCTTTACGGCTCATATACAGAGGTAAAATATTCATAAAGGTGGCATTCACTAATTGTATAAAAAATTCAGCCGTTATCACATTAATAATGGCAGGCTTTAATTTTTTATAATCTTTAATAAATGAAAACATGACTTAGGAATATTGTATAACAATGTCAATATAGGCTTTTAGTTTTTCTATATCTGATGGATTAAATGTTTCGAATTCACCCTGATGGTTAAACCAGGTAAGTTGACGCTTAGCATATCTGCGAGAGTTTTGTTTAATTAAATCGATGGCTTGTTGCAAGCTAATTTTGTTATCTAAGTAATCAAATAACTCTTTGTATCCAACTGTATTTAAAGCGTTTAAGTTTTTAAAAGGATGGAGTGATTTTACTTCTTCTAATAAACCTAATTCCATCATTATATCAACACGCTTATTAATACGAGCGTATAATTGATCTCGTTCCATATTTATTAAAATAGGTAATGTATTAAATGAACGTTCTTTTTTTACTTTGGTTTTAAAACTAGAGTAGGGTTTTTGTGTATGATAACAAACCTCTAAAGCACGCATCATACGTTGAGGATTATTTAAATCGACTTGATGATAATATATTTCATCGTGTTTTTTTAATTCTTCTTGTAAGTAACTTAATCCTTTTGTTTCATAGGCTTGGGTTAATGCTGTTCTAATTTCAGAAGGAATTTCTTCAAATTCATCTAAGCCATTTAATATCGCATTAATATACAAACCCGAACCTCCAACTAGGATTAATGTAGCGTGTTGCTCAAATAATTGTTCAATTTTAGCAATTGCTTCTTTTTCGTATTGCCCAATATTATAAGGATCTTTTATACTTATATTATTTATAAAATAATGAGTAATACCCTGCATTTCATCAATAGTTGGTTTAGCTGTCCCAATACTCATTTCCTTAAAAAACTGACGAGAGTCGGCAGATAGAATAGGGCAGTTGTATAATTTTGCTAACTCGATTGACAAAGCAGTTTTACCAACTGCCGTAGGACCTGCAATTACAATAAGCGTGTTGGTTGGCATATTTTATTTAAAATTCAGAAACATAAATAGCTATAAAACAAAAT
>JAYSTR010000180.1:0-7870 GCA_043719555.1 Bacteroidota bacterium
TCATTATTAGCGAAATTACAAAAAGCTCAAAACGACTCTATTCGCGCAACGGTATTAAACAAGTTAGCATGGGAAATAAGTTATACAAATTTGGACTCAGGCTTAGTATATGGCATGAAAAGTTTGGAGTTAGCAACCAAAAATAATTTCAATTTTTTATATGGTGATATTTACAATACCATAGGTGCTATTTATAGTGATAAAGGAGATTATGAAAAAGCCCTTAAATATTTACATGCAGGTTTAAAATTTGCCGAAGAAAATAAACAAGAATATTTATTGGGAAACATATACAACTCTTTAGGTATATTAATTCATCGTAAAGGCGACGATAAAGAAGCAATTTTATATTACTATAAATCATTGGAAAATTATAGTAATGCTGGAAGAGAAAAATCGGTGAACATTATGTATAGTAATTTATCAGGCGCATACAGTGATTTGCAGATGTTTGATAGCGCTCTCTTATATATTAACAAATCAATAGACTATAATACAAAAACAAAATCCATAAAAAATCTTGCTTATAATTATGTTAACGCTTCAGAAATATACACTCAACTAAAAAAATATAATGAAGCCTCAAAATTTGCAGCAACTTGTTTAAATTTAGCAAGACAAGTAGATGACAACTATCTTTTAGTGCACGCTTTAAATAGCTTAGGCCGAAGTTTAAATCAACAAGGAAAACATTTTGAGGCCATAGCTCTTTCGAAGGAAGCATTGGAGATTTGCACAAATACCGGGGAATTAGAAGCTTTGAAAATGTCGCATCAATACCTAAGCAAAGCCTATTATGCACTTAATGACTTTAAAAATTCACATTATCATTTAGAGAAATACCAAATTTATAAAGACAGCATGTTAAATGAAAATAACAATCGTCTTGTGAAAGAATTAGAATCAAAATATGATAATGAAAGGAAAAAAAAGGAAATAATTGAACTAAATGAAAAAAACAAAATTAGTACAATTGAAGCTGATAAAAATAAATCAATTATGTTAATGGCAATAGCCGCTACATTATTACTATTAATTTTGGCCGGCGTGCTCTATAATCGAAACACAATAAAACAAAAAGCTAACTTAAAATTAGCCCTATTCAATTCTGAAATTAATGAGCAAAAAGAATTGTTAGAAATAAAAAATAAAGAAATTACTGATAGCATTAATTACGCAAAGCGTATTCAGCAAAATACTTTAACAAGTGATAATTACTTTAAAAAACACACAACAGACTATTTTATTTTATTTAAACCAAAAGATATTGTTAGTGGAGATTTTTATTGGGCTTATGCCAGTAACGAAGACTTTATAATTGTTACGGCAGATTGCACTGGCCATGGAGTTCCTGGTGCGATGATGAGCCTTCTTGGTATTAATTTGTTAAATGAAATAATTGTTGAAAGAAAAATTACGCAACCTGCCGTGATACTAAATAATTTACGTGCTAATATTATAAAAATATTAAATCCTGAAGAAAGCGATATAGAAGCAAAAGATGGAATGGATTGTACAGTTTTACAAATAAATAAACAAACCCTTGAATCGAATTATTGTAATGCCAATAATTATTTTTACTTGATAAGAAACGGGCAATTAACTAAATCAAACACAAATAAAATGCCTGTTGGCGCAGGACATAATGCGCATCTTGAATTTATTCTTGAAAAGCTAAAGTTAAATAAAAACGATTTAATAATTATGCTAACAGATGGTTATCCTGACCAATTTGGAGGGCCACGAGGTAAAAAATTTAAATATAAAGCTTTTGAAGAAATACTAATTGCCAATGCACATTTACCTTTAGAACTTTTAAAACATAAGCTAAATAAAGAAATAGAAATTTGGAAAGGTGACCTTGAGCAAGTAGATGATATTTGTGTTATTGGCATAAAAATTTAAAAAACTAATTATGAAAACAATCAAAGCATTTAACCCTTTTTTAGAGCAAAGCTCCAAACTACAAGAATTATTAAACACAGCATCAAAACAACAAAACCCAGCTTTGTGGTTATTTCAAAACAATGCGCGCACACCTTTATTTATGCTCGAAGCATTAACTCGTTTGCACGATAAAACATTTGACGAAAAACTATTTACCAAATGGCGAAAACGATTTAAAACTTTAGAGGACATTTTTGGCGAAATAGATTATTATATCTGGTTACAAAAAGAATTTTCTGACAACAAAAAAATAGATAAATCAATTCTTGCAAACTACCAAAAAAAGGCAGATAAATTAATTGCAACTTGTAATTCGCGTTTGCAGCAAAAACAATGGTTTAACGGTAAATTATTTTCATTTACTGTAAAATTATCCGAATACGATTTAGAATTTAATCAAGAATACATTGATGCATTAAAGGAAACAATAGCAAACGAAATAAAAGACATTGTTATTTTTTTAGAAAAAACGGATTTTACATTTACAAAACTCGAAGACGAATTACATAATATGCGCCGTAAATTACGTTGGTTAAGTATTTATGGACAAGCTTTAAACGGATTAATACAACTCAAAAAAACGAGCACTAAGAAAAAATACCAACAACATTATTTCACTAAAGATATTTTAAATTCACCTTTTAATAAATTACCTGTTAGGCCAAAAAATGTAGCTATTTTAGAATATGATACAGATTCTTTTTTTGCATTGAGTTGGATAATTAACGCTTATGGAGCTTTAAAAGATGAAGGTTTAAAATTAGAGGCTTTACAATTAAGTTATCTTAAGACAGAAGATATAACAGACTACCAAGCTAAACAAAAAGCAGCAAGAAATTTAAATGTAGTAACTAATAGAGAAGAAGAAATTTTAAAAAAAGCATCAGATATTATACGAACTTTTGTTTTAAAAGATAAGGTTTTAAATAGTTTATTGATTAAATAAACTATCGCATAATCACTAATTTTCCAATTCCTTTTTTAAAGAAAGAATCAGCATCTGTTGCACGTTTTTCTATAGCTTCGCCATTAAAGCGGGTAATAACTCTATACAAATAAACACCATTTGCTAATTTATCGCCAAAGTCATCTTTTCCATCCCAAGCATATTGCGAAATATTTCTACCTATATGAATATTTCCCATTTCGCTTTTCGTTATTTCTCTCACGACTTTCCCTGTAATAGTCATAATTTGTATGGTAAAAATATCCGGCACTTCACTCCCTGTTAATGTAAATACAAAGCGAGTGGATGTGCTAAACGGATTTGGATAATTTAAAACTTCAGTAATTGTTTGTGCAGTTATAATCTCAAATTGTATGGTATAATCATTATTACCGGATGCATTACGCGATTTATCGGTTGCCTGTACTCTTAATTTATATTTACCATCATCGGCAAACTCAGGCTTCCATTCTATTTTACATGAATTGTTTGGTAATTGAGCAGGTGTAAACTGCAATCCATTAACAAAATAAATTCGCTTTTCAGTTTGTTGATTTGGATATTTTAAATACACGGCAAAATTCGCCGTATCATTTAATGCAAAAAACTTATTTTCATCTTTAAGTGTAATTAACACATTTGGTTTAGATGAAATAATTTCATTGTTCAAAATATGTGAACCATCAAACGTTACATCTAGAATTGGATTTATTTTATCATTCTCTACATTAAAATTAATACGCGCCACATTATTAAAATAATATTGTTCGTTTTGATAATAACTATTCCCTGGTGTATTCACACTAACCCAAAGCTGATTAGCACCAATTGAGTATGCATTATTCACCTTAATCGTATCAATAATTAATTGTCCTACAGAAAATGGACTTGCTTTTAATTTTTGAGGTAATGCCGTTAAAATATTTCCACTATTAATGATCGAATAATTAATTACTAAACTATCAGTAAACGGCAACGCTCCTATATTTTCAATTGGCAGTGAAACAATTAAATTATTTCCCTCTTGTATATTAGAAGTTACACTAAATCCCTTTTTAGGATTGATGGCGCATTCAGGAACCGCATCATAAATAACTTGCCATTTTTTTAATTGAGGTGCTAAATGCGCTGTGTTGTCTTCCATTAAAGCCACAAGCTGTATCGTTGGATAAACTGCAACGTCAATCAACGTATTTAAATTATATAAATCAAAGGCAGTATTTGTTAACGTAATATTGGGAATAGTATCACGTTGTCCGTTAGTTTTAATACCAATCACTTTTAAAATCATTTCATTATTATTTCCGGTATTTTGACTTTTATAATTCCAATGCAAACTATTCCAACTAGTTGCTGGTCCAATAATTTCAGATGCAATATATCCTTTGTTCCATTTGGTGATAATACTATCGGTTAAAAATAGCGTTTCTAATTTAGTAGTACCTTCTATTTCTTGCGCAGAGCCTAATAAAGGTGTTGAACGTTTTTTTCCAAAAATAATCATTGGCAACGAATCATTATGAGTGCGAATACTAGCTGAACCGAATTGCTCAAAAGCATTGTATAAGGCATTATTATAAGTTGAGGATTTACAATAATCTTGTGTATATGCTAATATATAATTATTCTGAGGCACAGCATTTAATAACGTTAATAGTTTATTTTGCCACAATGTATCGTTACCGCAATAAGATTTTTCGCCAAAGGCAAAGGCATAATTTACATCGTTGGGAAAAGCCAAACAATTATTATATGTTGGTGCGAATGTATTATTTGTGGGCACTACATCGCTCCAAGGTTCGCCAGATATAGAATCAAATACGGCAATTGTCCATCCATTGTAGGCAAAACGCCAATTGTTTTTTAAATTACCATTTATATCATATCTCTGTCCTAATAAGTTATGACCGTTATATCCAAACCCATAACCGTATTCTGTCCTGCATTTTATCTCAACATTATCATTCACAAAATCAAACTTGCGTTGAGCTTTTTTATATTTTACAAACTGGTAAAAATCGTTTTTAAATTGATGAAAATGCGCTTGTTCCCAGCCTGTTTTTGTGCCTATGGTTTGAAATGAACTTTCACGCCAATTAAATTTATCGGCTGTAGTAACAGAATCTTTTGAGATACGCCAAAAATAAACTGTACTATCAGCGAATGGTAAATTAACAGTCCACTCTATTACACCACCTATACTATTAATAACCGTGTAACTTATTGGCGCTAAAAAAATATCATTTGTATCAAGTTGAATTCTATATGTAGCATTTGTTGTAAAAGGATCAACAGTTGACGCCTTTAATATAATTTGATTAGTTTTAGGAACGATCGCATATTTTGCAGGATAAACGGGAACAACATCTCCACCTGGAATAAATAAACTTACGAAGCCATTTGTTTTATTATTGTTTTCCCAAATCTCATCAGTAGTATTTAAGTAATCTACAAATACATTAAAATAATTAAGTCCAATATGTTTATTAGGGTCTTTACTAAAATAAAAAGTAAGTGTATCTGCATTAAATGGCGCAATCATTTTTTTATAATAAATAACTGAATCTCCATTGGGGAATTTATGTCCAACCTTTACAATAAACGTATCCTTAAGAGCCTTACCATTATTTTGAATTAAAACATTTACTCCAATAGAATCAACATACTTCTTAGTATCAAAAAAAACACTGGCGTTTGTTATTTTATAATCAGGCTTTTGCCCCAAACCAAATGTGATAGATGGATCTCCTTCATAGGTCATATCTAAAGCTGTCAATCCATTCAAGGCAGAAAAAACAGATACTTGATTACATGTTTGCTTTATAATATCACCGATGGGTTTTCCGTAACTAGCATACGTTAGTCCTCTATATATTTCAGATGAATAATCGTGTAATGGTGCTGTTAAACCAACAGATGATGAGGCCAAAAAACCTATACTTCCTGTATCTTGAGCGAGTGTAAAATTTTCGCTAGCACTATTTGTACTTGATGTATGTATATCTCCTGAGTAACAAGAGTTAGCTATAAACAAAGGATATTTTTTTTTATTAGAGTACACACTCACATTATCAATTGCTTGATCGAATCCGGAAGTTGTTCCATGTCCAAACAAATTAATAATACCTGCGCCATAATTAATTAACTTAACAACGGAATCACTAATGTTGTATTGTATTGGGTCGGTTGAGTTTTTTTTAAATGTAAATACTTTTCCTCCAAAGTTTGGAGTAACTATAATAGATGAATCTATAGCCAAATAACTGGATAATAATTGTTGTTGCCCTAGATCAGTTCCTCCAGCAAAGTGCAATACATTTTTATGCCAATTGTTATTTACATCGTCTATTAACAAAGAGAGTTCGTGTTCCTTTACCTTATTTAAAATAATAAAACCCTGATTATCATTTGTAACAGATAAGCGACCAGTTGGTATAAATGGAGTAGTATTATTAGCCCCACGTATGCCAGCAGTTAACTGGATATCAGAAGGAGGAGTTCCCATAGTAGGCACTAAACAATTTGTTAAATTTGTAGTATTTACTAAATCAGTTTGTTTTATTGATTTACCAAACAGTAATAAATATTTTGGGGCGTTAATTATGGAATTACTCAAAAAATTACAATAGTTTTTTATGGCTAAAGGGTTTTTTACATTTCCATAAGCAAACTGATCATATAAATCATCTATAAATGCCATTATAACATGATGACTCCCTCCTGAAAAACTCTCTCTATAATTTGCATAGGCATTTGCCGAACTTGCTAAACTTTTATGCGTTATAATTAAAAAAGCAGAATCGAGATTTGCTCCTGATAAATAATTGATAAAATATCCATTTTGATTAACAGGTACTATTTTGGAAACAGAATTAATTAATGAATTATTTGTAACAAAACATTGCTTAGTGGCACTTGAGTTTGGCACTAAAACCGAGATAGAACTTGATGTATGTTGTGATAACAAATATTTATGATTGGTTAAATCATAAATAATTGGAGTATTACTGCCATTAGCTACATTCTGAAAATTTAGTAATTTCTTAGCTGAATTTATATCATCATCTACATATGCTATAAATTCATTTTTATTAAACATATCGGTTGTTTGCGGAAACATCACATCCATATAATGTAATACTGTTCTGTTTGCGTTTGCTCCAAAACCAGCATCTGTAATTAATGAGAACTTTATATCAGCTAGTGGCAATATATCAGTAGATTGAATTTTTTTCTCAATATAAATTTGTTGGATACCATTAAAAGTTGAGTCAACAAAAATTTGAAAAGCACTTGAATTATTTAAATAGCTCATGGTAAAATGATGATCGTGCCCTGCAGAAGATGACCCTTGTGAATATCCTGAAACACTAGCTTTTACAGTAATAGGTAAATTACTGTTTGGATATACAGTGGCGCCTAATCCACTCATCGTAATTTCATTTTGTCCATCTAAAAATTGTCCGAACCCTTCCGCTGGTAAATACAGCGGGCTAAATACACCATAACCTGGAAAAAAATCGGTTCCTCGAGCGTAAGTCGTATTTACATGATGTGTTTTTTTTGAATAAACATAAGCAGCTGGAGTGTAACCCGAAAAGTTTACATCCGACTCTATTGTAACACGGTTATTGGTAACTAAATTATTCCAAGTTATAAAAGCATAATTGGTATCATTAAATAAGGGCTTATAAGGATTTGGTATTCGTGTAATATTAGTATAGGCTAACGAATCAAAATAGCAATCATTTTTTTCGGCATAAAATTCCAAATAATCATTGGTATTAAATACACCATCTTGTTCTCCTTTTAGATAAATGTATTGCTCTTTACCTTTAATTAATAGCTGTATATTTTTAGGATTTATAGTACTTAATGGAAAGCCTGAGTTCGCAATTGTTGCCGAATCTAAACGATATAATCCGGTTTTGGGAATCGCAAACTTGTAGTATTTTTGAGTGTAATCAATCCATTCGT